>JAERSQ010000177.1 GCA_016845525.1 Pseudomonadota bacterium | reverse complement strand
GCTTAGTGAGGGGGAGCATCCCTGTGCGGTGCAGTTGGCCGGCCACTCTGGCAAGGATCATCTGATACTCCAGCTCGCGGCGCAACTGGAACAGGAACTGCGTTGGGATCGTTACCACCCCCCGATCTGGGTCGGCAATCTCTAAGCCGCGCGGCTTCAGACGGCCGGGGGTCACGGGTTTAATCCCGGTCGTGCTCACCATTCTTACATCAGAGCAAGTACCCCGTCGCTAATGGTATCTTGCTTCATAATACTGAATCATCAGATCTAGATCTGATAACCAAGAAGAAGAAAAAAGTGATTGGATCCAAAAATATACGAAGATTCCTGGGCAAGTGGCGAAGAGAATCCAAAGTCCCTAGCCTAAATCACGTGCGTCCGGGTCCGCCTAACACTTACCCGAAGATCGATTGGCTTTGGTACGAGGGCAATGATTATGAAGGCTATATAGATGAAATCACGAATACAGCAATTCGTGGATGGGCGGTCAACAAAGTCAATCCGAACTCACCAATAGAAGTTGGCATATATGAGGAAGATAGGCTTCTTGGGGTAGCAACCGCCAACCAGTTTAGGGAAGATCTTAAAGAGTTACGGAAGGGTAATGGCTATCATGGATTCGAGTTTGAAATACCCGATGCACTGCGAGATCGTCGTTCCCATTTAGTGCACGTCCGTTACAAGGAAAACGCTAAAGATCTTTACCGAAGTCCGATTTATCGCTCATTTTTTCCAGACAATCACTCAGAAAATCAAAAATATCTGATCTCACAACAGATTCATATTTCTAAGAAAAATAAGTGGCTTGAGGAGTTATATGATCAAACCGACTTCGAATTTCGCAAAGAGTCGTTTCCTGAGACTGATGAGAAGCCATGGCTTGACAATGCAGATTGGAAAAATATTTTAGATCAACGCCACGATCTATCTGAGGCTGACCGACAACTTTGTGCAAAATTTGCAGCAGACGGTTATGCAGTAATCAAAGATGTTATTTCTGAGACTGAGTTGGACACGGCCTGGACTGAATTACTGAGTGCTTGGAGATCAGGACGCCTCCCCATGCGTCCTCGCCCTCCAGAGTTTGATCCAAAGTGGGGCCGGATTGGCAACATTCACAATTTCGTACCCGCTATGCGTGGAATCCTCGAGCACCCAGTTCTAATTGAAAAGATCGAACTTTTATTAGGCGTACCCTGTATTCCATTTCAGACTATTCCATCATTTACGGGCTCGGAACAATTAGCCCACTCTGACGCGATTCACATGACGACATATCCTCTTGGCTATCTTGCGGCTGCATGGATTGCTTTTGAGGATATTAGTGCAGATTCCGGACCGCTTGAGTTCTATCCCGGCAGCCATAGGCTGCCCTATTATCTTTCTAATGCGACTGGGATGTCTTTAGAAGATTGTAGAAAAAGTCGAATGGTTTACGAGCAGACTTATGAACCATTTATTCAATCGCTGATTCAAAAACACAACTTAGAGAAAAAACATTTCCTTGCGAAGAAAGGTGAAATATTGATCTGGCACCACAACCTTATCCATGGAGGCTCGCCCGTTAGCAATTTATCAAGCACTCGTGAAAGCCTGGTTTGTCACTACTTTGGAAAAGAGTCCGTTTGCTATCATGACTTAATTGGTTCATTGGCACATTTATAGCCACCAAATGTAAACACCTCAAAGCCATACTTTATGCGGTTTGGTAACTTCAAGAGTGAAAGGATGCTGGTATATCAGGAGCCACATATTTTTTATAGTCCCTTAGTGCCGAAGACTAATCGCACACTCCGCTGTGTGACCGGAATATATCAAGAGATTGGAAGATAGAGAGGGGGTGGGCACCCCCGCTTCTTATTGTCCTGAAAATGTGCTGAGTTGTGACGACCCAGAACTAATAAGGAAACTTCGCGTGGAGTTGGTGCCGGGTTTTTTATACGTTTTCTCAACGCGCTGATTAGCCTTGGCCTTCAATGGGCACAAGGCACCCGGTTCAGGTGACTTCGTAGACGTGGACGCGGTGAGTGATCTCGGGTTCCCCGTAGGGCATGCTGTAGAAACTCTCGGTTGAGAATACCTTTCGCCACAGACCCGCCTCAGCAAGCGCTGTTACCGTCTCGGGGTACTCTGGTTCTTGCGCCGGATCGTCCCGCATGCTGAAGACAATTGGGGCGCCGGGCCTGGCGACCCGGATCAATTCCTCAAAACTTTTCGGAGGCGCATGATGCGGAGTAATCGTTCCGCTTGAAATGACCGCAGCAAAAGTGTCATCTGGAAAGTCGAGTTCTTCACCTAGCGTCATCTGGCGAAGTTCGCCGTAGAGGTTCTTGGCACGTGCGACTTCAAGCATGCCTTCAGAAAGATCAATACCGGTAATCGGGCCGTAACCCAGCATCGCCAGTGGCTCTGCCTGAATGCCGCCGCCGCATCCTGCATCCAGTATCGGCGCAGCGCTGGCGGGGATAAAACGTGTAGCCACTGCGGCCATGACCGCCGGTATCCGGTATCCCATGGCGCACAGATCGATTTCGTATTGTTTCGCCCAATTGTCATAGGCGGCTTGCTGTTCCTCCAGCGTTTCGGCCCGATACGACCGGGCGACACCCGTTTCTGTCATCATTCCTCCCAAATAGTTGACTGCAGATCTCTACCGAGTTGGTTGGGGATCATATCGAGTCGTTATCCTAAAGGCCTGTTGGAACCTCGGAGACGTTCTCCGTTGCAATGTGAGCCAACTCATCGGGTTTTGCAAGCCACTGGGAAAGCATTCCCATCTGATCGAGGCCCCAGAAGCGCTCTGTACCGACTACAAAAGTCGGAACGCCATAAACACCGGCCGCAATCGCGCTTTCGGTATTGGCCCGCAGCTGTTTTTTGGTTTCCGGCGCATCCAGGTGTACCCCCAAATCGTTAATCTCTAGCCTGCGGGCGATTTCCTTAATGCCGGCTTCCGAGTGGACCGGCGGGGCTTCGGTCCAGATGTAGTCAAAGATAGCGCCGATCACTTCAGGAGCACTCCCGAGCGCAATGCAAAGACGAAGGTAAGGCAGCGGGTTGAACGGATGCGCCTGCGGCAGCCTGAAGGCGATCCCCAGGTCTTCCGCCAGCCATTGGCAATGTCGGTAGGTGTCTATTCGCTTTGGCCCAATCTCAGCGGGTCCCTTATGCTCCCAGTGCTTCAGCAGGCCGGCGAAAAGGATGGGCACCATTTCATAATCCAGCGATGAGGGCACCTGGTTGAGGCGTTTGAACTGCAAATACGCGTAAGGCGAGACAAAGTCGAAATACCACTGGGCTTGGGTTGGCATATTCGAATCCGAACAGGGCGAAAAAGGTTAATGAGCGGTAGATTAGCGCGTGTCTCGGGCAAAATACATCCCGGGAGGAAGCCACTTGAAACGTCATTATGTCTTCGCAATCACTGCGCCGCTCTTCTGGAGCCTCGCCGGCGTTGTGGTCAAGTCGCTGGAGCAGGCAACGGAGTGGCAGATCAATTTCTACCGATGCCTCTCGCTGGCCCTCTTTGTGGCCATCGTCACCCTCATTCGCTACCGGCGGTCGACTTTGGCGGTTCTCAGGGCAGGGGGTTTCAAAACCGTCGTCGCTGGTGCGCTTCTGAGTGGTGCCATGCTATGTAACGTCGTTGCGCTCAAGTACACCACCGTTGCCGTAGCAGTGTTTGTGATGGCAGCGGCGCCGATTCTGGCAGCTTTGCTAGGTCGATTGTTTCTCGGAGAAGAGGTGCGCGCGCGGGTCTGGTTGAGCATCGTGATGGCAATTCTCGGAATAGGCATCATGGTCGGTGGGCGGCTGCAGATAGGGGATACCGTCGGTGTGGGGGTGGCAGTCCTGGGAATTGTCTTTTTTGGCGTGTATGCCGTCAGTCTGCGGATAGGGAAAAACGTCGACATGACTCCAGCGGTGTTCTACGGTGGAGCGATTGGAACAGCGGTCAGTCTCTCGGCCAGCATCGGGACGGGTGTGGGTCTCGCGATCCCGTGGATCGAGGCAATGTGGTGCTCACTGCTCGGCGTCGTCCAACTTGGGCTGGGGAGCGTGTTGTTTGCTCTGGCCGCACAAGGGGTGCCGGCGGTCCAGTTGACGCTTTTTGCCCTGGGTGAGCCCTTGCTGGCGCCGGTGTGGGTGTGGTTGGTACTCGGTGACGTGCCTACGCTGACAACGCTGATAGGAGGAGCGGTCTTATTTGCCGCATTGGCAATTCAGTTGTCCGCAAGCCGAAAGTAAGGCACGGCTAACGCAGGGTCCCCCGGTGCCATAGCCGCAGGAAGCAGGCGGCGGCAATCCCGGAGGCGCCGAAAATCATGCACATCACCAAGATCTGATATCGCGCTGCGATCAGTGGAGAAACGCCCGAGAGCACCTGCCCTGTCATCATGCCGGGCAGGGACACCAGCCCGACTGCCATAAGCGTATTGACCTGAGGGATCATTGTCGCCTGCATGCCGAGGTGCCGCGCCTCTTTCGGGTTGCGGCCGTTATCGAGTTCCGCCTGGTAACGTTCTGCCGCAATACTGACCGCGTTCATGGCGTTCGCAAAGATCATTCCGGCGAGCGGGATCAGGAATTTTGGTGCATACCAGGGATCGACATCGAGAACGAATTGGGTAGCCAGTATCAAGACAGGGAGCCCACCGGCGGTAATCGCGGCCAGGGATATCCAATAGAGCTCTCGGCCGGAGGAGGTGAGTGGCCGGAGTGCTATCCAGCTGGAGACCGCAATCATGATGAACAGCACGGCGGAGACCACCATTGGGGAATCGGACTCAAACAGGAATACGAGTACGTAGCCAACGGCCAAAAGTTGCCCGACCATCCGGACCAGTCCATAAAGGGTATCCCGGTAGTTCAACGACCATCGCCATTGGATGACGATCACCGCCGCGACGGGAATAAAAATCAGAGCGAGTTGAGAGAGGGGAATCTGGCCAATCGGCATGGTGGATTCCAGTATTGGCGCGTCAGAATGTCCTTAGTCTTGAGAGCCCGTTTGCGTAGGCGAGAGGCGCATCCGCAGGCGCGGACTGCGGGTCAGACTTTTTTCTTGGGAATGGTTCTGAGATTGAGGTCTTCAATTAGGGTGCCGCAATACTGGGTGACCTCGCGCTTGGTACCCTGACGATAGCCGGTGACGGAGGAAACCGAATTGGCCACCACATAGCGATAGCAGGTTCCGTCCGAACCGCCGCTTGGCAGTTCCGCTTTATCGATCTTGACTACGTGATAGCAAAGGTGGGCGAATTCTTCGTAGTTGAGAACCGGATCAGCTTTTTTCATGAGAGTCCTGCGCTAAGCATTGAGTCTGTACGGCTGGGATGGCCCAAAGGAGGGTGCCGATTGCGTAGATCCAGCGAAGGGCGCTTTTCCTTACGCAATCCAAAATTATAACATGAATTTAGATACTTACGGACTTCTCACGCTCGAGCAGGGAGGCAACGAAAACGAACGGCGGCCGGGTACATCCGGATTGAAGGCCAACTAGCGGTTGACCTTATGGATCGCGCGCCCGTGAGATGCGAGCGCCGCTTCATGGACGACTTCGGCGAGCGTTGGATGGGCGTGTACCGTGCGGGCGAGGTCTTCTGCGCTCGCCTCCATCGACATGGCGAGTACCGCTTCATTGATCAGTTCTGACACCTGCGAGCCGATCATATGTGCGCCGAGGATTCGGTCGGAATCCCGACAGGCGAGGATCTTCACGAATCCCTCTGTCGCACCAACCGCTTTGGCACGCCCACTGGCGGCGAAAGGAAACAGGCCGACGGCGTAGTCGGTTCCCTGCGATTTGAGTTCATTTTCTGTTGCGCCCACCCAGGCGATTTCCGGATGCGTATAGATGACCCACGGAATCGTCGAGTGATCAATATGGCCGCCGCCGGCAGCAATGCGTTCCGCGACA
>JAERSQ010000176.1 GCA_016845525.1 Pseudomonadota bacterium | reverse complement strand
CCCGAGTAGTCGAATTCACAGGCTTGGCCAATGACAATCGGGCCCGCGCCGATCACCAGCACTGAAGAGATGTCAGTTCGTTTTGGCATGACCTGAATTTCTTGATTTCGCCATCAGTTCGACAAACTGATCAAAAAGCGAAACGATGTCATGGGGTCCAGGGCTGGCTTCCGGGTGACCCTGGAAAGAAAACGCCGGCGCATCGCGCAGTGCGATTCCCCGAATGGACTGGTCAAACAGTGAGCGGTGCGTTACCGAAACGCTCTGGGGCAATGAATCTGGATCGATTGCAAACCCGTGATTCTGGCTGGTGATCATGACCTGACTGGTCGCCAGATCCACCACGGGATGATTCGCGCCGTGATGGCCGAATTTCATCTTGAGTGTTTTTGCGCCCGCGGCGAGTCCAAGCAGCTGGTGTCCAAGGCAGATTCCGAATACGGGCACCTGGGTCTTGAGAATCTCCTGAATTGCCTCAACAGCGTAGGTGCAGGGCTCAGGGTCTCCTGGTCCGTTCGACAGAAAGACGCCGTCAGGTTTTTTCTCCAGCACGGCTTCTGCAGGGGTTTCTGCCGGCACCACCTCGACCGAGCATCCCCGATCGACCAGCAAACGCAGGATATTCCGCTTGACTCCGAAATCATAAGCCACCACCTGGAATTTGGGCTTAGCCGGAGATCTGAAACCCCCTTCCAGCTCCCAACTGCCCTCTTCCCACAGATAGGGCCTTTCAGTAGTAACTGCTTTGGCGAGATCCATCCCCTTGAGGCCGGCAAAGGCCTGCGCCTTGGCAACGGCTCCGGTCTCGTCGATATCGCCAACCTGCAGACAACCGTTTTGTGCCCCTTTTTCACGCAGTACACGCGTTAACTGCCGCGTGTCGATGTCGCTGATTCCAATGACGTTCTGGCGGACCAGGAAGTCACTCAAACTTTCCTGGGAACGGAAATTGCTGAGCAGTGCCGGATAATCACGCACGACGAGACCACAGGCATAAGCGACTTCGGCTTCCTTATCCTCATCATTGGCGCCAACGTTGCCGATATGCGGACAAGTCAAGGTAACAATCTGTCGGGCGTATGAGGGATCTGAAACGATCTCCTGCTAGCCCGTCATCGCCGTATTTAATACCACTTCGCCGACCGTCTCACCGGCCGCACCGATAGATCGGCCGCGAAAAACCGTTCCATCTTCAAGAGCCAGAATCGCTGGGATCACAGGGTCAAACCTTTGTCTGGACAAAAAAAAGGAGAGACCCCTGGGTCTCTCCTTTTTTCTGACTCAGATGCTCGCTCATCTCGGGGAGAGCAGTCTATCTTCTCGCGCCCCAAACATCAATCTTTCACGGCCTCTTTTACGACTTTAATCCCAATACATCCTGCATGTCGAAGAGGCCAGAAGACTTTTCCATCAGCCATTGCGCGCAGCGCAGCGCCCCATTGGCATAGATTTCCCGACCGGACGCCTTGTGGGTAATTTCCACCCGCTCTTTGGCCCCGGCAAACCACACGCTGTGCTCGCCAATCACGTCCGACGCCCGGATAGTGGAAAATCCGATTTCCTTGTCCGTGCGCGGCCCCGTATGACCTTGCCGGGCAAAAACCCCGTGTTCGTCAAGTGTTCTGCCGAGTGTCTCGGCCACTACTTCGCCCATCTTCAGGGCAGTGCCGGAAGGCGCGTCTACCTTGTGGCGATGGTGCGCCTCAATGATCTCGACATCAACGTCGTCGCCAAATGCCCCGGCCGCAAGTTCCAGCAGTCTCAAGGTGATATTGACGCCTACACTCATATTCGGCGCCCAGACAACCGCTGTTTTTTCGGCAAGCTCAGCCATGCGCTCTCTATCCGCATCAGAAAACCCCGTTGTCCCGATGACGGCTTTTCGGCCCTGTTCGGCACAAGAAGCAAGATTGGCTAAAGACGCCGCTGGCGAGGTGAAATCGATCAACACATCGAACAACGGACCATCAATACTATCGGTCAGTATCACAGGGCTTTGGCCACTGCCTGCAGATTGGCCCACCGATGCATGTCCGGGCTGCTCGAAAGCGTGTGCCAGGACAAACGATTCATGGGCCTCGCAGGCCGAAACCAGACTCTGTCCCATTCGGCCTGCAGCGCCGGCAATAGCAAGTTGAATCATGGTGCTCCTGTCATCATGGAAAAAGTTCCGGGCTTAACCCAAAAGATCCTTTACCCCGTCACGCTCCTCACGGAGCTCAGCCTCAGTGACCTTCATCCTATCCTCGCTGAAATCATTGATTTCAAGATCCTGCACCACAGAGTACTCGCCGTTCGTGCAGGTCACAGGGAAGGAGTAGATCAGTCCCGGTTCAATTCCATAATCTCCGGTTGATGGAATCGCCATGCTGACCCAGTCATCCTGCGACGTGCCGTGGGTCCAAGTACGCATATGATCAATCGCGGCGCCCGCGGCTGAGGCCGCACTGGAAGCGCCACGAGCCTTGATAATCGCCGCACCGCGCTGCTGCACCGTGGGAATAAAATCGTCTTTCATCCACGACTCATCAACGAGATCCGTCGCACGTTTCCCGCCAATCATGGTGTGATGGATATCGGGATACTGGGTAGCAGAGTGATTGCCCCAGATGGTTACCCTGGAAATATCGGTGGTTGCTGAACCGGTTTTGTCCGCCAACTGGCTGATGGCGCGATTGTGATCCAAACGCGTCATTGCCGTAAATTGGGCGGTGTCGATATCCGGCGCGTTCGCAGACGCAATCAAGGCGTTGGTATTGGCCGGATTTCCGACGACCAGCACCTTGACATCTCGAGAGGCGACCTCATTCAGGGCCTTGCCTTGCACTGAGAATATTCGGGCATTCTCGGTCAGCAGGTCCTTGCGCTCCATTCCCGGGCCCCGGGGGCGG
>JAERSQ010000175.1 GCA_016845525.1 Pseudomonadota bacterium | reverse complement strand
GATTCCGGGTGTGCATGCACTGAGCAAGACTATCCTAGTCTACCTGGCCAAGCATCTGTCCTTGCGGGTGAGAGCCTATCCGCTTTGGCAGCAGAGCGTCGTGATCGCACTGTTGCTTGCGATAGAACTGATCCTTTTTGTGATCGTTGACTTCGCCGTGACGGGGAATATGGGCGAGGTGCATCGCTGGACAGCCGTTATTGTCGGTGGTCTGGTTTGGCCCCTGGTTTATTTTTCGCTTCGGCGAAGTCGGCACCTCGCCAACTTGGGCCGTTAAACGATGGCCGCCAGCGAACTGCCCTCAGCCCGTGCTGTCGCGCCCGAAACGGTGCGCCGGAGAATTCGGATCGCGGCCGTTTTGGCGCTGGCACTTTCTTTGATACTCATCTGGCGTTTCTACTCGCTCCAGGTCTTGCAATACGAACGCTACCAGACGCTGTCACTGGATAACCATATCCGCATCCAGGCCGTGCCCCCAGTGCGGGGACTCATTCTGGATAGACATGGTGTCGTTCTGGCGCAGAACACGGCCGTTCACATTCTGCAGGTAGTCCCTGAGAAAGTGCGTGACATGGAGGCGATGCTGCGGAAGGTTGATGACCTGATCGGGCTGAGCCCCACAGAGGTTGAAGCATTTCGTTCCCGTTTGAAGAAGCATCCGTCTTTCGAAAAAGTATTGCTTAAGGCGAGGCTGGATGATGTTGAGACGGCAACGTTTGCGGTGAACGAGTATCGTTTTCCGGGTGTCACCTTGGAGGCGGTGCTGCATCGGGATTACCCGCAAGGCAGTCTGGTGTCGCATGTGCTGGGTTATGTGGGTCGAATCAGCGAGAGCGAGGAGGCGATGATCGATCCTGCCGCATACCAAGGAGTTCGCAGCATCGGCAAGATAGGTGTCGAGAAACAGTATGAGGACCTGTTGCTCGGCCGTCCTGGATTTGCACAGGTAGAGATTGACGCTCATGGCAGAACCTTACGCACGATTAGCCGAAACAGCGCCGCCCCCGGGAATACCTTGAACCTCACTATCGATGCGGATCTGCAGCGAATTGCGCGTGAGGCGCTTGGGAACCGGCGAGGGGCAGTGGTGGCGATAGCGCCCTCGAGCGGAGAAGTGCTGACTATGGCGAGCAGTCCCTCCTTTGATCCCAACCTGTTCGTCGACGGCATCGATCAGCGGACCTATGACGCGCTTCGCGGCCTGGAAGACCGGCCTTTGCTGAATCGGGCGCTCTATGGGAGATATGCACCCGGGTCCACGATCAAGCCGGTTATTGCGCAGGCTATTCTGGATGCCGGGATCAGCCCGCGGGAGTCGGTCTACTGCCCGGGATGGTATACCTTGCCCGACAGTACGAGACGGTATCGCTGCTGGAAGAAAACCGGTCATGGGCCGGTAAACCTGCACGGCGCCGTTGAGCAATCCTGTGATGTGTATTTCTATGAAATGGGTCGACGGCTTGGCATCGAGGCCATGGCGGACGTGTTGACGCGGTTTGGTTTGGGTGCGGTAACAGGAGTTGATCTGCCTAAAGAGCCAGACGGGCTGGTCCCTACACCCCAATGGAAGCGCGCAACCCGCAATGAGTCCTGGTATCCGGGAGAGGATCTGATTACCGTTATCGGCCAGGGTTATCTTATGGTTACCCCCATGCAGCTTGCCCGCATGACAGCCACGCTGGCCAACCGCGGCATTCCCGTGCAGCCTCGTCTTCTGCTTTCGAAAGAGGACTCGCTGAGTGGTGAAACCATACCCACTAATGTCTTCTCCCAACCGGGCAAACCGGCGACGGAAGCGTCTTTGGATCAGGTCATCCAATCAATGACGGCAGTCATGCACAGTCCTCGAGGCACAGGGCGCGCAAGTGGGCGGCGAAGCCCCTATCAGATCGCCGGCAAGACGGGTACGGCACAGGTGATCGGCATTGCCCAGGACGAGGAATACGACGAAAGCGTGATCCCGGAAAAATTCCATGACCATGCACTCTTTATTGCCTTTGCCCCGGTCGATAAGCCCCAGATCGCGATAGCGGTGGTGGTGGAGAACGGCGGAAGCGGTGCAAAAGCGGCGGCTCCCATTGCCCGAAAAATAATGGACCGGTTTTTTCAGAAGAAACTGCAACGAGCAGCAGCTCCCAGCAAGCATCATGTTTTCGGGTAGGCCACTACATCTGGATGGCCCATTGCTGATCGCGCTTGTCTTCCTGTCTGCGCTTGGGCTTGTGGTGATTTTCAGCGCCTCTGGAGAGAATTGGGATGTCATGTTGAAGCAAGGCGTCCGCCTTGGGGTATCTGTCGTCGCTATGTTGATTCTGGCGCAGGTATCACCCGAGACACTTCGTCGGTTATCGCCCCACCTTTTTGTTATTGGCCTGATCGCGCTGCTCGGTGTACTGGTCATCGGAGTTACTGCCAAAGGGGCGCAGCGTTGGCTCGATCTGGGCGTTGTACGGTTTCAGCCGTCTGAGTTGATGAAGCTCGCTGTCCCCATGGCAGTCGCATGGCTGCTCACGCGAGGTCGGATGCCGCCAAGCTTCTCCATGGTAATGGCAGCATTAATGGTCACGCTTATTCCGGCAGGCCTGGTGGTGATACAGCCTGATCTTGGTACAGCGATCATGCTGATTGTCTCGGGCATGGTTGTTGTCTTTCTGGCGGGTATCCGCTGGCATCACATCATGATGCTGTTGGCTGCCCTTGCTGCCTTGGCGCCTTTTCTGTGGTCCCGGCTTGATGGTTATCAGCAGCAGCGGATCCTGACGTTGTTTGATCC
>JAERSQ010000174.1 GCA_016845525.1 Pseudomonadota bacterium | reverse complement strand
GTATTACCCCTTTGATGTGGCAGTGGATGCGAGCGGCAATCTGTATGTGGTGGAGATCCAGAATCATCGGATAAAGGTTTTTGATGCCGCGGGCCGCTACCTTCGGGAATGGGGCGGCAAAGGCTCGAGCGCCGGACGTTTTTGGACCCCTAACCGCATCGCAATTGATTTTGGAGGCAACGTGTATGTCTCCGACTACGTTAATCACCGCATCCAGAAATTCGATACCGAGGGGAATTTTCTTGCCCAATGGGGCGGTTACGGAACGGCCGACGGGCAGTTCCGTTATCCCTACGGCGTCGCGACCGACGGCAGCGGCAATGTCTTCGTGGTGGAGTACTTCAACCGTTTGCAGCAGTTTGATGCCGCTGGTAATTTCATCGAAAAGTGGGGCTCGGTCGGCTCAGGAGATGGCCAGTTCAGATATCCCCGCGGCATTGCGGTCTTTGATGGCGGTGTGTGTGAGGGCAGCAGTTTTTTTGTGGCAGATGCTTACAACCACCGCATCCAGAAATTCTCAAGCCCGGGCAGCTCACACATCAGTACCGCCATCGGCAAGGCCCGCCTTGGTTACCTGCGTGGAGAACGCCGCAACGAAAAAGGCGGCTGGGGCTTTCGCGAAAGAGAAAGCCTGCTTGGCGACATCATTCATTCCTCTGCAGTATTCATAGGCAGGCCGTCTCTCAAGTGGCCCACGGGCGGCGCATTTCCTTCGGGCACTCAGGCCTACAGTCGTTTTGCCCGAGACCACGATGGCCGACGGGGCGTGGTCGCGGTCGGCGCAAATGACGGCATGCTGCATCTTTTTGCAGCCGATACCGGTAAGGAGCTTCTTGCATACCTGCCGGGCAACCTTTTTTCAACTGCCAAAAGCCAGGGCTATCATTACCTGACTGATCCAGATTACAGCCACCGATACTACGTAGACGGTACCCCAGCGGTTTCGGATGTCTTTATTCCTTCGAGATTTTCAAGTGCCCCAAATTGGCGAAGCGTTCTGGTGGGTATTCAAGGTTCCGGCGGACGGGGACTTTTTGCGCTGGATGTGACGGACCCTGAGAAGTTCAAAGAAAGCAATGCGACGCATACTGCTCTCTGGGAGTTCTCAAGCAATGACGATCCGCATCTTGGATACACTCTGGCGCGGCCCACTATTGCCCTGCTGCCGAACGGCAGGTGGGCAGCGATCGTCGGCAACGGCTATGAACACACTGCCGTCGGGACGCCGACTTCCGGCCAGGCCGAGCTTTTTGTGATTTTTCTCGATGGCGGTCTTGATCGAAAGTGGACGGAGGGGCGTGATTACCTGCGGATTCCCACAGGCGCAGGATCGGTCAGTCGCCGAAACGGATTATCGACGCCCGCAGTGATCGATACTGATGGAGACCGGGTCGCCGATCGTGTCTACGCGGGCGATATCCAGGGCAATCTATGGGCCTTTGATCTGTCAAGCAAACTGACTGCCGACTGGAAGGTGGCGCACGGTGGTCCACTTTTCAGCGGCGCCGCGCGCCAGCCCATGATGGCCAAGCCGGAAATCATCCGGCATCCCACACTGCCGCTGCGGGGTAACGAGCCCAATCTGATGATCTTTTTCGGCACGGGCCAGTATCTCGTTGCGGGCGACAACACCACCACCGATACCCAGAGTTTCTACGCTGTCTGGGATCGAGGCAGGGGTCGGTTAGATCGCGCGGATCTCGTCGAGCAGGTGTTTTTGCGTTCCAACCAGAGCGGTGGACGCATTACAGATCCGGATCGTTGGCAGGAGCTAAAGGTCGACTACAGACAGGCGAGCTCCGGCGACCGGTATGGCTGGTATCTCGATCTCCCCGACAAGGGCGAGCGCGTCGTGACGGATGCCCGGTATCGGGATGGCCTTGTGTTCTTTAATACATTGGTGCCGACCGATCCCCGACCCTGCGCTGCGGGCGGCACAGGCTGGATGATGTCCGTCGACGCGCTGACTGGCGGCAGTCCGGCCGCGCCCGCGTTTGATTTTAATGACAACGGTATTGTCGATCCCGAAGGGGATACCGAAGTTATCGGCGGGGATGGACGCAGAAAGAAAAAGCGTGTGGGCTATGCCGGCAAGAAATACAGCTCCAAAAACGGTATCCCCACCGGCGTCTCGATTATTGGCGACAGCCGGTATACTGCCGGCAGTGGAACAGATGAGTCGTCCGAGATCGTGGTCGAGGCATTAAAGCCCGGCGAAGGTACGCTCAAAGGGCGCACTTCCTGGGATCAGTTGTTCCCGGAATAGATGTTTTCAGTCCACGTTTGTCCGGTGACTGCTAATTTTGCCAAGTTCTCCAAGTATTAGGTCAGTGGCTCGATCTATTGCTCCAACTTCTCCTAGCGCTTTCCGAGTCTTCGCTAGATCTCGCACCATTTAGTCATAAAGCTTAGGGTTGCTTAGCAATGCAAGTGCTGTATCGGCTAAGTGCTTCGCGGTGAACTTGCGCTGGATTAGTTCTGGGACTGATGCTCGATTTAAAACAATATTCGG
>JAERSQ010000173.1 GCA_016845525.1 Pseudomonadota bacterium | reverse complement strand
TGCCAGTTTGTCCGCCGTGAGAGGGATTTCAGCAGCTCACGGTCTATCTCACAGCGATACCAGTGATCACTCACTTGCAGCAGTTTCCCGTAGATCTGTCGTAAAGCATTATCTTCATCCTGCTCTTGATCTGGTCAGGATTAGTTCTGCCATCGGGGATCTTCAAAGCGCTGGATTTCAATAGATATCCATTGGGATCTCTCAGAAACATCTGATAGATCTGAAAATCCGGATTAAAGACCGGCCCTTTTTCAATCGGAACTTGGTGCTCCGCCATGAGCGCTTGCCAGTGATCCACCTCCTCTGTCACAAGGGTCAGCATGACACCCTCCTGAGGTTTGACTTCGTCTTTAAGACAAAAACCCAAAAAGCCGCCTTTTGCAACATGATAGATGCGACACCGGGTCTGGTCCAGGGCCAACTCCAGCTTCAGAACCTTTTCGTAAAACTGTGCAGTTTGTGCGAGGTCCCGGGTCGGCAGAAAAGTGATGACGGAATCAAAAGACATCTAATTTTTATAATGAGCAAATCTGGATCAGATTCTGAATCTGCCAGAAAAAGCCGGCACTCGAAAGTTTTCCCGATGTCGCCATCAGTTAAGGTTGCTTCGCGCTCGAATCCGGTTGACCAGGATGGGGGCAGTATCGTTTATCTTTTAACGGGGCCGGATGGCACCGTGTGTAAAGTCATGGTCTAGGAGTTATCAATGCCCAAGGTTCTTTCGCAGTCCCAGATAGATTATTTCCATGAATATGGCTACTGCGCACCGATTGATGTCATGTCGGAAGAGGAAGCTCATGCGCTAAAGCTTCGGGTGGAGGCTGCAGAGGCGGCGCACCCGGAAGAACTTGGACCGACTAATCGTAACAATTCACATCTTGCCTATACTTGCATCGATGAGGTCGCGCATCACCCGGTGATTGTTGGAGCGGTGTCCGATCTGATAGGTGAGGATATCCTGCTGTATGGCACCGTGTTGTTTTTCAAGGAACCGAAAAGTGAAGGGTTTGTGAGCTGGCATCAGGATGCGACCTATATGGGTATTGAACCTCATACCTTTATTACGCCTTGGTTAGCGTTGACGCCGAGTAACCCGGAGTTGGGTTGTATCAAAGCGATTCCCGGCAGCCATAAAGACGGTATCCGCACGCATGATGATACCTTTGGTGAGGACAATATCCTGACACGCGGGCAGACCGTTGCTGACGTAAACGAAGCCGAGGCGGTAGATCTCATCCTTCGTCCCGGACAGATGTCCATTCACCATGCCCGCACGGTTCATGGATCGATGCCGAATGAGGGCGACGAGCGACGAATGGGTATCGCGCTTCAGGCCTACATGGGCCCCGATTCCCGCCAGACGATCGGTGAGCATCTGGTTCAGGTTGTGCAGGGCTGCGAGGACGGCGGAGACTTTTCGGTTCTGCCGCGTCCTGATGCCGATCGGAATGAGTCAGGCCTGGCTGCCCGTGCACAAGCCAACGCCAACTGGGCGGAGATTCTCTACGCAGGCGCGTCGAAAGTGAGAGCCTACTGAGTCGACTCGGCGGCTGTGTTCCTAGGAGCGCGGCTCCGGATTTTCAGTGTGCCCGTCTACTGCGATGACCTGACCACTGACCAGTGATGCCTTATCGCTCGCCAGAAAGACGGCCATATCGGCAACGTCCTGCGGGCTGATCAGTTTTTTCATTGAGGCGCCGCTGGCGTATTCATCCAGAATCTCTTCAGTGGTCTTGCCTTTGTGCTCGCTTTCTCTTTGCGCCACAAAGGTCATGCGCTCTCCTTCGACCGGGCCCGGGCAGATCGCGTTTGCCCGAATGTTAAAAGAGCCAAGTTCGATAGCCAGGGTTTTGGTGAGACCGATGACTCCCCATTTCGCCGCAACGTAGGGCGAGCGATTCGCAAAACCGAAAATACCGGCAGTCGAGGATGTCACGATGATGGCGCCGGAACCCTGCGCCTTCATCAGCGGCGCGGCATATTTTGCGAACAGAAACGCACCTTCCAGGCTGACGGAGACGCACGCCCTCCAGTCGGCGAGGGCAACGTCTTCGATGGGATTGCCGGGTCCTGCGATACCGGCATTGGAGCAAAGTGTGTCGACCGAACCCCAATCCGTTGCGAGCTCCTCAAATAGACTGCTTACTGAGGACTCATCAGTGACATCCAAGCAGCTTTTTCGCCAATGATCAGGGCATTGCGCCAGCGCGTCGGCGTTGTTATCAACCACCCAGACCTTGGCGCCCTCTGCATCAAAGGATTGCGCCATCACCCGTCCGATCCCGCCGGCGCCGGCGGTGATGAGTACCCGTTGACTCATCGATTCAGACGTTTGTTCCGTTTTTCGATCCACCAGGGCTGCTCGCAGATGCGCCCGAGAAATTCGACCATGATGTGGGCGCCAAGGTATGCCGTGACCCCGGTACCGACGTCAAGCTGGGGATTCACCTCAACAAAGTCAAAGGCAATGATTTCCGTGCGGCGGGCGATGGCATCAAGCGTGTCCCGAAGTTCTGAATATTTCATCCCGTTCGGTTCGGCAGAGACACAGCCCGGTACCAGTGAGATATCCAGTACATCGACGTCAATGCTGACATAACACTTTGCCCCCTCGGGGACGAGCGCGGCCAGGCCTTCGGGACCCATTTCGTGAAACTGGGTCATGGTCACAAGTTCGTTGCCCTGAACAATCGAGTCTTCGATCATGTCTTCAGAGTGACGCAGGCTACGGATGCCCGCCTGGATCAGGTTTTTCACATTGGGCATGGGCGCGATGTGCCGAAAGGCGTGGCCGTTAGTGAACTGAAGATCGTGAATAAACGGCGCGTAATCAGAATGCGCGTCAAAGTGAATAACGTAGATATCGTCTTCAATGGCCCTCACCACGGGATAGGTGATCGCGTGATCGCCACCCATTACCACGAGCAGGTCACATCCCTGCCGGGCCTTGCGCGTCATTTCGGTGGTGTTGTCGAAAGTCTGTTTGATGTCGGCAGGCCAGATGTCGACATCGCCGAGGTCCGTGATCATCTTTTGGGACATCTCGGTTTCAAGATACTGCTTTCGGTGTTCAGGATCGTAGTAGCCCTGCCCGCGCTGACCGAAGCGAAGCGAATGTTCGCGCAGCGCCCGCGGCCCCATCCGCGAACCCGCCATAAACGGGGAACCCTCGTCGGTCGGGACGCCCATCACCGCAATGCCGGTGTCCAGGGTGTCCAGGTCCTCGCACATTGGCGAGCGTAAAAATGTAGCGATTCCAACAAAAGGCTGATTCAGACGAAAACCGTCATCGACCATCTTTATCTCCTCCAACCGGTTTTGTGGGGGCGTGGTTTCCCATCTGTGCCCGGCCGCCCGAAAGTTTGCTCGAAAGTAGACGGCATCCTACACTACTCCGATACGGATTCGAAATGACTTTTCGCTGTGATTCGCCTGAACCGTATCGCGAATCTCATCGTGACCAGATCAGATTCAAACAGCGCGCAAGAGTCAAAAAGATCAGGCAAAAAGAGATAAATAAGGAAAGAAAGACATGAGTGCTGCATTCCCCACAGCAGAGTCGATGGTTAACCGGACACGTTACCCGATTGATACGCCCGAGTCTGAAGCCGGAACTGCTCTGCTTGAGGGCTGCCGGCAGGAGTTTGAATCAGCGGGACTTTGCGTACTGCCGGAATTTATCCTGCCGGATGCGTTGGCCGCGTTGGCTGAAGAGGCCAATGGTGTCCTTGACGATGCCTATTTTTGCGACAGCACGCATAACGCCTATCTGACAGATGCCGATCCGGATCTCCCCGCAGAGGACATCACGCAGCGACAGGAGGCCACCTTCGTCGGCTCCGTTGCCTATGACCATCTTCCCCCGGACGGACTGCTGAAGCAATTGTACCTGTGGGACCCGTTGATGAACTTCATTGGCTCAGTGTTGGGCAAGAAACCGTTCTTTCGATTTGCAGACCCCCTCGGAGCCTGTTCGATCAATGTCTTTGTTGACGGCGGTCAGCACGGCTGGCATTTTGACGAATCGGAATTCACGATCACGCTCATGCTGCAGCAGCCGAGCGAGGGCGGATTCTTTGAATATGTGCCGGGTATCCGGGGTTTGGACAATGAGAAGGAACTCGTTGGAGGCGTTCTGGAAGGCAAGCGTGAGGGTGTCATGCAGCTGCCGTTTACACCCGGGACACTTTTGATATTCGGGGGCCGTCAGACGATCCATCGCGTTACCCGTGTGAGTGGTGCCACCCCGCGGCTGGTCCCGGTGCTTTGCTATGCCGAAAAGCCAGATCTTGTGAACAGTGAACAGGTGCGCAAACTCTTCTGGGGCCGCGCCGCGTAGGGCACTGTGCGTCTTTCATGCCCCCTCAGGTCACGCATGCTGCTTCTTCATAGAGGGTAGACCCTCCCTAGCGGTTTTGAGAAAGACCGTCTGAAATCAGGGAAATCATCTCAAACATCACTGATGCCGCCGTATGGGCGGTGATCTGATTGGGTGAGTCTTTGGTCGGCATGATGCAGACCACGTCACCGCCGATGATGTTCTTGCCCCGAACGCAGCGCAAAAGCCGCATGACCTCGTCAACCTGAAACCCCTGAACGCCAGCCTCGATGTTGGCCACACCGGGCGCCACGGTGGGATCCATGCAGTCAAGGTCAAAGGTGATATAGAGCGGCGCATCACCGATGCGGTCATTGATGATCTGCATCGTCTCTTCAGGGCCGATCTCACGATAGCGTTTCATGGTGATGAGTTCGTACCCGAGTTCCTTGCTCGGGTTCAGCCAACTCAAGGTTCGCGGATTGCCGCGCATGCCGATCTGTACGCTGTGACTGGCATCAATCAGACCGTCGCGCACAAGGTAGCTAGCCCAGTGCGCAGCCGATTTCACGGCACCCAGAAAATGGGGCACCTGTTCATAGGCATCGGTATGGGCATCAAAATGCAAAAAGACGGCTTTCTCCCCGTTCGTCAGCTTTGCATCAGGCCCGGCGATGGCCTGGATGATGCCACCGGTGACGGAGTGATCCCCGCCCACCGAAACCGGTCGAGCGCCTGCGGCATCAATCCCGCGATAAAAATCAGTGATGCGCTCAATACAGGCTTCGTTGTAATTTGCCTCGGGCAAAGGGACATCTCCCAGGTCATGGATATGGTGGGTGTTCCACGGATCGATATTGAATTCCACGTGGACGCGTTTTGCCATCGCGGAAACCTGGCGCAGGGCGCGGGGTCCGAGGTGCTGATCGCGCTCCGTGGTGCCGTTGCCTGTGGAGTGGGGGACGCCCACCAGCGCAATGTCCGCATTAGCAGGATCCCGGTCGAGCGGGGTCCTGAAGAGTGTGGGAATATCCCACCAGTAAAGCGACTCCAACATCATTTTGTCAGAGTCAGAAAGATGATCGATATGCATAGTCAAAGCCCTCAAAGCCAAGCGTAAAGTACGGCGAGTTCCTACATTACGGATATTTTTTCGTTAAACTGGATCCATCTTCTTAAAGAAATGCGCGTGTCCAACAGAGATCGCAGTATGGCCCAAATTATTCGAGCTTTCTTGATTTTGTTGTTATCAAGTCTGCTCCTCATCGCCGGCTGCAGTAAGTCATCGACTGATGGCGGGTTGTTGGGTCAGGAGCCGGGAGCGGATATCGACGGTGATGGCATTCTCAACGAGAATGATATCGATGTGGATGGAGACGGGCTACCGAATCAAATTGACACCGATGATGATAACGATGGCGTGCTGGATGGATTGGACCCAGTGCCGCAGCCCGACCCGAGCGCGGGCATCTGCAAATACCTAAACATTATTCCGCCCAATGACAAACAACTTGCCGGCTCGACGGTGATCGTCAAGTGGGATTTGTTTGGAGAAAACGGGCGGAGAAGTTGCGTTGCCCCAGACAGCGGTCGAAGAGACCGGGCGCTTGCCTTTAATACCGGACAGCTTATCCCCAATCCCGCAACGAGCCTTCCCGTTGAGGTGGG
>JAERSQ010000172.1 GCA_016845525.1 Pseudomonadota bacterium | reverse complement strand
GCGGCTTCAGGACCCGAATTTCTAGCCGCTGAAGAGGCGTTTCGTCTTGAAGTCAGGTCTGATGGGCGCGACAGGCTGCGTGCGCAGTTCTCCGTTGCCCCAGGCTATTACCTGTATCGGGACAAACTCCGTTTTGAGGCGCTGTCCGGAGCCGCTCTGGTGGAGCACCCCCTGCCTCAAGGTGTGCGCAAGCAGGATCCCTATTTCGGCGACGTCATTATCTTTCCGGCTGACTTTACGGCCGAGCTGCCGATTGTCGCCGACGCTGATGCCAACGAGGTGACGCTCATTGCCCATTTCCAGGGCTGCGCGGAGCAGGGTATCTGTTACCCGCCGGCAAAGAAAACGCTGGCGATCACGCTTCCCAAAATCATCAGCGATGCGGCGGCCAGCGAGAGCTCATCCCTGCCCGCTTCCGATGAAGAAAATAGCACGAGAGAAAACGAAGCGGTGTCGACCCAGGCCCTGATCGGCTATCTGGGTGCCGCGTTCGGTACGGGGCTGCTGCTCAGTTTCACACCCTGCGTGCTGCCGCTCATTCCCATCTTGCTCGGGACGATTGTCGGCCAGTCAGGCACAGGCCGGGGCAGGGCAACAGGACTCTCGGTGGTCTATGTACTTGGAACTGTTGCGACCTATGCCGTCATTGGTGCGGTTGCCGGAGCGACCGGCGAACAGTTGCAGGCCTACTTTCAGAACATCTGGGCAATTGGTGCGATTGCTGTCGTCCTCAGCTTGATGGCGCTGTCCATGTTCGGCCTCTATGAGATTCAGATGCCGTCGGCACTTCAGTCCCGACTTGCAGCGGGCAGTCAGGGGCTGGGCGGCTCCATCTGGATGGTCTTCATTCTGGGGGCCGCATCCGCACTCATCGTGGGCGCCTGTGTTTCTCCTCTTCTCATCTCCGTTCTCAGTATCGCAATCCTCAACGCAGACCCGTGGATCGGTGCCGCGCTGATGTCATCGATGGCGCTCGGCATGGGTGTCATTCTGATCGTCGCCGGCGCAGGGGCAACCTGGTTGATTCCGCGCGGCGGGGCCTGGATGGAACGGGTAAAGCAGTCATTTGGCGTGATGCTGCTGGGCGTCGCTATCTATCTTCTGGGTGCCATCCCTGCGGTGCCGGTCCTCCTGTTATGGGCGGCACTTTTCATCATCACCGGGGTCTACCTGGGAGCGGGCCGGAGCCTCTCATCCAACGCTTCAGGATGGACGGTGTTTTTCAAAGGTCTCGGTACCGTGCTGCTAATCTGGGGGGTGCTGGCGATGATCGGCGGTTTCAGCGGTAACCGCAGCATCATGGCACCGGTTTCTGTGAGCAGTCTCATCGGAACCGCGGCCACACCCGGTCCAACCACTTCAGTAAAATTTGAAAAAGTGGATTCGCTTCAGGCGCTGGACAAGGCGATTGCACAGGCCGGCAACTCCGGCAAAAAAGTGATGCTCGACTTTTATGCGGACTGGTGTACCGACTGTCTACGAATGGAAACAACCACGTTTCAGGATCCCGGTGTCATCGCGGCCCTTGGGGCCTATCGCGTACTGAAGGTAGACGTGACCGATCCGGACGATCCGGAAGGGGCTGCGATCAAAAAGCGCTATGGCGTCTTCGGTCCTCCAGCAATCCTCTTCTTTGATGCCGACGGCCGGGAATATGAGACACAGCGGCGCTACGGTTTCGTCAGTGCCGATGCGTTTGTTGCGGTCCTGAATACCCTGGAATAAGTTCCGTGGGGGCGCCTCGCAAGCTGGTCGCCTGGCTGCTTGGCGGGGCAGCCGCAGCATCGATAGGATTTTTCTCTGCCGGCATTCTGGTGTCTGAACGGCAACCCGCTCCCCAAACCCTGAAGACCCTGGCTCCGTTTTCGTTACCGACCAGCAGCGGCGATGTCTTCTCCTCCGACCAACTGGCCGGCCGAAATATCCTGATTAACTTCTGGGCGACCTGGTGTGAGCCCTGCCGCAAAGAAATCCCGCTCCTGGCCGCAACTCAGGCCCTGCATCGAGAGTCACTCGCGATAGTCGGTATTGCGGTCGATGAGCTTGAGCCTGTCATACGCTTTGAGGACGAAGTGGGTATTAACTATGTCTCCCTGGTCAGCAAGAATGAAGCGCTTACCCTGATGGCACGCTACGGCAACTCCGGACAACTGCCATTCACATTGGTGTTCGACCGGGCAGGGCGGCTGCGTTACACGAAAACGGGAGAGCTTCGCAGCCAAGACATCGCTTCATGGCTTTCCGAACTGCCATAGGCTTTGAACCAAAATAGGGCGTCCGCATCTTTCCGGATAGGAAAATACCGGTAAATGCATCGAAATGGGATAGAAATTCCTTGATCTGGACATAAAATCCCTAAAATGCGAGAATCAGCGGAGATAGATTCAATTGCGCAATGTCCGATATTCTGCTCATTCACGGCCCTAATCTGAACCTGCTTGGTACGCGGGAGCCCGGTGTTTATGGTGCGTGTACCCTTGAGGAAATCAATCACACGGCAGCTGAACAGTGCGCCTCGGCAGGCGCCGGACTTGAGACACTGCAATCCAATAGCGAGGCCGAACTCGTTGACCGCGTCCAGCTGGCGGGCACAGACGGCACCCGGTTCATCGTCATCAACCCGGCGGCATTCACGCATACGAGTGTCGCGCTACGGGATGCTTTCGCCGCAGTCGGGCTGCCGTTCATTGAGGTTCATCTTTCCAATGTGCATACCCGCGAGCCCTTCCGCCATAAGTCTTTCTTCTCCGACCTCGCACAGGCCGTCATATGCGGACTGGGGCCGCGAGGCTATACGGCAGCACTAGACGCCGCGCTGGCACAACTGGGTTTCGGGGATAAGGCCAACTGACAAGAACACCATGGATATTCGCAAAATCAAGAAGCTCATTGAGATGCTCGAGGAGTCTCAGTTAAGCGAGATCGAGATCACCGAGGGTGAGGAATCCATCCGCTTGAGTCGAGGTTCACCCTCGGCCAGCGCCCCCGTACTGACCCAGCCGATTACTCCCGTCAGCGCGCCCCTCGAGGCGGTGTCTGCGCACATGCCCGAGCCGGCGACTCCCGCTCCCGCTCCCGAAGTCGCGCAGACGCACGACACTGCAGGCGCGGTATGTTCGCCCATGGTTGGCACCTTTTACGCTTCACCGAACCCGGATTCCAAGCCCTACGTCGAGATTGGAAGCCGCGTTAGCGTGGGCGATACCCTATGCATGATTGAAGCGATGAAAATCTTCAATCAGGTAGACGCCGAAGCAAGCGGAGTGGTCAAGAAAATTCTGAAAAGCAGCGGTGATCCGGTGGAGTATGGAGAAACGCTGTTTGTAATTGAGGAAGACGGCAGCTGACGCATTCCCGATGATCGATAAACTTGTGATTGCGAACCGCGGTGAAATCGCGCTGCGGATCCTGAGAGCCTGTGGAGAGTTGGGCATTCGCACGGTAGCGCTGCATTCGGAGGCCGACGCGGATACCAAATACGTACGGCTCGCATCTGAGTCGGTCTGCATCGGCCCCCCGGCAGCCGCAGGCAGTTATCTCAACATCCCCGCCGTTATTGCGGCTGCAGAAGTCACGGATGCGACCGCGATTCATCCCGGCTACGGGTTTCTTGCCGAGAATGCCGACTTCGCAGAGCGCGTGGAGCAAAGCGGCTTCATATTCGTCGGTCCGGCGGCCGAAACAATTCGCCTCATGGGCGACAAGATCTCAGCCATTGACGCCATGTTGAAGGCGGGCGTGCCCTGTGTCCCCGGCTCTAACGGCCCGTTGCCGGATGATGCTGACGAGATCATGCGTATGGCGTCCGATATTGGATATCCGATCATCATCAAGGCCACCGCCGGCGGGGGTGGAAAGGGGATGCGCGTGGTTCATACAGAAGCCGCACTCCTGAACGCCTGGCAACTCACTCGCAGCGAGGCGCAGGCAGCCTTTGGCAACGACACCGTATACATGGAGCGCTATCTCGAAAAGCCCCGGCACGTGGAGTTCCAGGTGCTTGCAGACACGCAAGGCGAGGTGGTGATACTGGGCGACCGTGACTGCTCCATGCAGCGCCGTCACCAGAAAGTGCTGGAAGAAGCGCCCGCTCCGGGCATCACGGATACATTGCGCGCCGAGATGGGCGAACGCTGTGCCAATGCCTGTCAACAGATCGGATACCGGGGCGCGGGCACCTTTGAATTCCTGTATGAAAACGGAGAGTTCTTCTTTATCGAAATGAACACCCGTCTTCAAGTGGAGCATCCGATTACCGAAGCGATCACCGGCATCGACATCGTGCGCGAACAGATCAAGATCGCCGCCGGCGAACCCTTGGGTGTCACGCAAAGCGATATCCGCCTGCAGGGGCACGCAGTAGAGTGCCGAATCAACGCGGAAAACGCGACGACATTCATGCCGTCACCGGGAACCATCACCCGATATCACCAGCCGGGCGGCCCGGGGGTACGGGTGGATTCTCACATCTTTAACCATTATCAGGTGCCCCCCTACTACGACTCGCTGATTGCGAAGGTCATCACCCATGGTGAGGATCGGGAACAGGCGCTGCAGCGAATGAGCGGCGCGCTACGCGAGATGGTCGTGGACGGGATTGATACCAACATCCCGCTTCAGCAGCAAATCGTTGATGACGCCGCTTTTCGGCGGCAACCTCTGGATATCCATTACCTCGAACGTCAACTTTCCAGTTGACCGGCGGCAACGCTCGACCTCAATGACAGAAGGCCAAGGCCAGAGCCATTGGTGGCGCATCTCGGTCACCGTTGCTCTGGAAACCGCCGACCGGATCGAAGAAACGCTCGAGGTACTCGGCGCTCTCGCCATCACTCGAATGGATGCCGGAGACTCTCCACAATTTGACGCGGCTCTGCCTGACAAACCCCGTTGGGCCCGGCAGTCTGTATCAGGGCTGTTCACCCCGGAAACAGAAGTAGCGGGCGTTGAGGCACTCCTTATAGCCGTGGCGGGAAGCGGTTCTGCAACGGTGGTCGATGCTGTAGCCGACCAGGACTGGGAACTTTCCGGACGTGCATCCTTTGCCCCGGTCCAGATCAGCGATCGGCTCTGGATATGTCCCCCTTGGGATCAGGTGCCGGATACCCCAAATCAGATTCAGGTCACGATAACGCCAGGGCTCGCTTTTGGAACGGGCACGCACGCGACCACGCAACTTTGCCTGCAGCAGATCGA
This sequence comes from Pseudomonadota bacterium, assembly GCA_016845525.1. GTDB lineage: Bacteria > Pseudomonadota > Gammaproteobacteria > Arenicellales > UBA868 > UBA868. The sequence continues at coordinate 3,972 of JAERSQ010000172.1, read as the reverse complement.
ATGCCAGACCCTCAAGGGGCTCAAGGTACTGGATTGGGGTTGCGGATCCGGTGTGCTGGCGATTGCAGCATTGCGCCTCGGCGCAGGATCCGCAACGGGGGTCGACCTGGATCCCAAAGCCATGGTGGCCAGCCGCGAAAACGCTTTGCTCAACGGGGTGTCTGACACCCTTGGCCTATGCAGGCCGGATGAACTGAGTGACAGTGAGCGGTATGACCTTGTCGTGGCCAACATTCTGGCCGGTACGATCATGGAACTCGCCCCGACCCTGGAACAACACCTCAAGCCCCAAGGTGTTCTGATTCTGAGCGGCATTCTCGCCGCCCAGGTCGACCGGGTGCGGACCTGTTTTGCACAGTACAATCTCATCTCGTCGCACCGCGAAGAATGGGCCTGCCTTTACGGGTCGCGTATCGCAAGTTGAGTTCTACCGATGGCTACTGTCGCACCCGCCCTGTTTCAGACCCGCTGCATTGCCTGCGATGCCGTTCAGCCGGTCACGCCTGAGGCTCTGAAGACCAACTGTGGTCTTTTGCGCTGCTCCCAGTGTGACACGATATTCAATGCCGCCTGGAGCCTGGTTGACCAGATCCCCAATCCCGCACGCCTGACCCCCCTCGTGTCGGCGCGTCCCGAACCCCCCCTGCCTGAGTTCGAGGCAGACCCCTACGCCGACTCACCCAAAAACTCCCCTGGGAACGTCGATGACAGATTCCCCGCCGAGAACCAACCGACAAGTCCAGCGGGACGCAGGGAGCCCATGCTCTTCGTCGACGACAACGACGCGCAAGAACCGTTGCGGTCGGCGCTCTCACCAGCTCACCGGCCTCAAAGGACGGAACACAGAATCGGAGGTTTACCGTTAGTTGGTGTGGTGCTGGCGATCTTTGCCCTTTTTGCTCAAGTTCGATTTCCTCTGCTGGAAGCGGTTGCCAGCGTAGAAACAACGAGGCCGGCGCTCGCGCTCATGTGCCGCTACACCGCCTGCCAGCTGCCGGCGCCCACTGACGGCCCGGCGATCAGCGTAGTACGAAGCGAACTGGCGCTGCATCGCTACCGGCCCGGCGCTCTGATCCTGCGGATTCATCTCCTGAACCATAGCGCCACTTTGCAGGACTATCCGGCGGTCGAAGTCACATTGAACAACGCCGCTGGCGACGTCGTCGGCCGTCGCGCTTATTTGCCTCGCGAGTTCGGTATCGCCGATGCGGATCGCAAACTGCAGACCGGCCGGAACACGGTGGTCACCCTGATATTGGCAAAGGCCGACGCCTCCATCAGCGGTGCGGCAGCCAAAGCGGTGCAGTTCTGATATGTCGGAGAGAGCAGGCATCGAAGACGTCGCCGCGCCTTTGAGGATCGGGCGCCTTGCCCTCAAGGGCAGGGTCATCGCCGCGCCCATGGCAGGCGTCAGTGACCAGCCTTATCGCGCCCTGGCCAGGGATTTTGGCGCCGCGCTCGCCGTCAGCGAAATGGTCAGTGCGTCTCCCCAACTGCGCGAATCACGCAAATCCCGCCAGCGCACAGATCACGATGGCGAGGCAGGACCGGTCAGCGTGCAACTGTTGGGTGCTGATCCTGACCAGATGGCGGATGCTGCCCGATTCAATATCGCCAAGGGGGCTGACATCATCGACATCAATCTTGGTTGCCCCACCAAAAAAGTCTGCAAACGGCTGGTGGGCTCTGCGCTGATGCGCGATGAACCTCTCGTTCGACGGATCCTTGAGGCTGTGGTGTCGGCATCCACTGTGCCCGTGACTCTGAAGATGCGAACGGGATGGGACCGCAACTCGAGGAACGCCCCCGCTATTGCCACGATGGCGGAGGAAGCCGGCATCCAGGCACTGAGTGTCCATGGCCGAAGCCGAGAATGCCGTTATCATGGCCCAATCGATTACGAAACGATCGCGCAGGTGAAATCGTCAGTATCCATTCCCGTAATTGCCAATGGCGACATTGACTCACCAGACATCGCGCTGCAGGTGCTGCGCACCACCGGTGCCGACGCCGTGATGGTGGGCCGCGCCGCCCAGGGACAACCCTGGCTGCTTGGACGCATCGCCGAGAGTTTGGATCATCAGCGCGATCCTGGGGATCCAGCGTTGGCACATAAATTCAGGACCGTCCTGACCCACCTCGAAGCGCTCTACGGTTTCTATGGAGAAGAACAGGGCGTCCGCATTGCGCGAAAGCACGTACAGTGGTACGCGGAGAAACTGAATGCAAAACACCTCCTTGACCGCCGCTGCAGCGAAACCAAGGACCCCCTGGCGCAGATCAACTGGGTAGGAGACTTTTTCGCACGAGTCGCTGCCCAAGAGCCCGGCCATGCCTAAGAAAACACCGCCGCTTCGAGCCTGCGTGGCGCGTTCGCTGGACAATTACTTCTTTGAGCTGGGAGATACGGACAGCCAGGACCTGCACGCCATGGTCATCGCGGAGGTCGAAAAACCGCTCTTCGAAGCGGTCATGAAACGGACCGGCGGCAACCAGTTGCGTGCCGCCCGGATACTGGGCATCAATCGCAATACACTGCGCAAAAAACTCTCGCTTTACCGACTAAAATGAATCCCGCTATCACCCGGACCGACTCTCGCTCGCCGCAGCAGACGTCCCATAGTCACTTTAATTTACCGCTACGGAAGCCGTTTGAATGAGTAACAACGACTCCATGCCCGTACGCCGGGCCCTTATCAGCGTCTCTAATAAAACCGGCATAGTCGATCTGGCCCGGCAGTTAATGCAGGCGGACATCGAAATTCTCTCCACCGGCGGAACCGCCGCCCTGCTGCGTGACCATGGGGTCCGCGTCGTAGAGGTGTCTGAATACACCGGGTTTCCGGAGATGATGGACGGACGGATAAAAACGCTGCATCCACGAATCCATGCTGGGCTGCTGGGACGGCGCGGCACGGATGATGAGCAAATGGAAGAATACGGCATTCCATCGATTGATCTGGTCGTTGTGAATCTCTATCCCTTCGCACAGACGGTCGCCCGAACCGACTGCACGCGCGAGGACGCCATCGAAAACATCGATATCGGCGGTCCGGCCATGATACGGGCGGCAGCCAAAAACCATGCAGCGGTCACCGTGCTGGTCGATGCTGAGGACTATGATCCCGTCGCTGAGGAAATTGCAGCGTACCAGGGTGTGTCCCAATCAACACGGGAACGGCTGGCAGCCAAGGCGTTCAGCCACACCGCCCGTTATGACGGCATGATTTCAAACTACCTGACCACCGACGCCGACGATGGTTTGCCTGCAACGCTCAATCTGCAGTTTCGCAAGCACCAGACCATGCGCTACGGCGAGAATCCCCACCAGGGCGCCGCCTTTTATCACGACATCGAACCGGCAGCGGGGACCCTGGCCTGCGCCCACATGCTCCAGGGCAAAGCGCTTTCCTTTAACAATGTTGCCGATGCGGATGCGGCACTTGAGTGTGTCAGCGCCTTCAGTCAAACGGCGTGCGTTATCGTCAAGCATGCTAATCCCTGCGGGGTTGCCGTCGCCGAGAACGTCTTGAGGGCTTACGAAGCCGCTTATGAGACGGATCCCACGTCTGCCTTTGGCGGCATTATTGCCTTCAATCGACTGGTTGACGGCGACGCGGTCATCGAGATTCTCAAGCGGCAGTTTGTCGAGGTCATGCTGGCGCCTGCGTTCACCGACGCCGCAAAGGCAGCACTTGCCGACAAACCGAACATCCGCGCGCTGGAGGTCCCCGACATCAGTCCTGATGCTTTTGCCCAGCGCAACTTTAAACGGGTCGGCGGGGGCCTGCTGGTCCAGGATCAGGATCTGGGACACATCAGTGCGAAGGCGCTTAAAGTCGTTTCAGGCCGCACGCCCAGCGGGGCGGAACTCGAAGACCTGCTGTTTGCCTGGACGGTGGCCAAATTCGTCAAATCAAACGCTATTGTCTACGCCAGAGACCAGCGAACGATCGGAGTCGGTGCCGGACA
>JAERSQ010000171.1 GCA_016845525.1 Pseudomonadota bacterium | reverse complement strand
CAGAACCCTCCACTCAGGGTAAATACCTGTGAGATGCCCTTTTCATGAAGCGCCTGCGCCAACAGTGCGCCGCCGCGGATATTTGTTGTGTCTTTCATCATTTCTTTCTATTTATATTTAAACGCGGATTCAACTTAGAAGTGCAACAGTTAGTGAAGTCCTGGTATTAAAGAAGACTTCAAAGGGTGTCCGATAACCCAACGATTTTCTCGGACGGTGGTTGAGTTTGTCCATGGCCTTGTTAATTTCGTGCCTGGTCACAGTTGTCAGGTCCCGACCTTTCGGAAAGTACTGGCGGATGAGTCCGTTGGTATTCTCGTTCAGCCCCCGCTCCCAGGAGGCATAAGGATGGGCGAAATAGATACGGGTATCAAGGTCACTGGCCATGCCTTCGTGGTCAGCGAATTCCCGACCATTGTCATAGGTGATGGTATGCACCCAGTCGATGTACGGGCTGAGCCCGTCCACGACAGCACCCCGGACGGCCTTCGCCGTCTTGTTGATGACAGATCGGATGACCGTATACAAGGACTTGCGCTCGACCAGCGTCACCAAGGCGCCCCGGTGGCCCTTGCCGATCACAGTATCACCCTCCCAGTCACCGAAGCGGCGCTTGCTGTCGACGACGGCCGGGCGCTCATCAATTGATACCTGGTTGGGGATGCAGCCTCGCCGGTCATAGGTGCCATAGCGTTTGCGCCGGGCCTTCTGGCAGCGCAAATATCGGTACAGGTCACCGCCTGAGCGTTTATCTGCGTAGACATACTGGTAAATCCACTCATGGCTGATACCAACCCCTTGTTCCATCTTGATCCGGCCAACGATCTGCTCCGGGCTCCACTCATCACGGATCAGCGCCTCAACCTGTTGCCAGATCTCATCGCTGATGCGGGGCGCGGCCCTGCCATGGCGCCTTGCCAGTGCCAGATGATGGGCCTGTCGGGGGCGATATCCCTTAAGACCCCGATTCCGGCGCAACTCCCGGCTGATGGTCGATTTATCTCGCTCCAGCATTTCGGCTATCTGGGCCTGGTTATATTCGGCTTGCTTCAGGATATAGATTTGGTATCGTTGCTCTTGGGTAAGCTGCGTGTAGCCTCTCATGTGTGCTCCTCTTGCTTGGCGGTTAGAGACAGGCTACAGATGCTACCGCAGCTTGCCCTCTTACCGACAGATCGAGTTGCACTTGGGAGTTGAATTCACCGTTAATAAATAAAGAATATACGCCGTATAACCTTTAAGCAAGCACAGAACCTGGAGGAATTTGACCCCGGCGGGGGATATACGGCCACTAGAGCATAGTCTCCGTACACAGCACCTTCTGGACTGTGTTGAGAAGTTAGTTGACTGGTACCAGAAACGCGAATCGTTGTACGTTGCAAGGGGTCAAGCAGGCTTAACAGGAAATCTCGCTACACCCCGTGTCGTAAGTGCTTGATATTACGGAATGGGAACTCGGCTGTTAATCCATATGTCGCTGGTTCGAGTCCAGTCCGGGGAGCCAACTCACCTCTTCCTCATTGTGCTATCACGCAGGCTGGGGTGCGTCTAAAGATGCCGTGTGATTCCCCCGTCTACGATGAGATTCTGACCCGTCATATAACCCGCATCCTCTGACAACAGAAACGCCGTGGTTTTGGCGATCTCATCTACTGTGCCGATGCGCCCCATGGGGATGCGGGGCAGGACAGTGTCACTGTGCTGCAGACTGTCAATAAAACCCGGAAGCACGTTGTTCATTCGAATGTTAGCGTTGGCGTACCGGTCAGCGTAGAGTTTCGCGAATGACGAAAGGCCTGCCCGGAGCGTGCACGAGACCGGGAGCGCCTGTTCCGGTTCAAAGGCTGCAAACGTAGAGATATTGACCCACGCACCCCCTCCCTGCTTTTCCATGATCGGCGTGATCGCTCGGGTCAACCGGACGACATTCAAGATAAGCATATCGAGCCCTAAATGCCAGGCCTCATCATCAATGGCCAGCAGGTCTCCTTTTGGCGGGTGTGCGGTATGGCAGACGACGGCATCGATGCGGCCAAACCGGGCCATGGCGGCATCGACCAGTTTTGACAGATCGTGAGCGTCGGTGACAGACCCCCGTACCCCTAGACCCCCTACTTCGTCCGCCGTCGTCTCACAGGCCTCGCTTCTCGACATGAGAGCAAGATCGTAGCCTCGATTGCTCAATTCGAGCGCAATGGCCCGACCGATTCCACCCCCGCCGGCGGTGACGACTGCCACTTTCTTTTCCTGACTCATTATTGCTTTCCTTGGATATCTGACCTAGATTTCGGTAGCCGGGCGTTACCGGCGCTACGGATTGAGATTAGCATCCGGCCGTTGTGCTGTACATTTCAGGCCATAAATCAAGGGAGACACTGAATGAAATCGTTAAGCGGGGTATGCGTTCCGGTCTGTACCGTTTTCGAGGATAACCCTGACAAAATCGACGAGCCCCGCTATCTGGCCCATATCGATCGAATGCTCGAAGCGGGAGTCGACATTATTCTGCCCTGCGGCGGGACGGGCGAATTCGCCTATCTGGGTCCAGAAGAGAAACGGCATCTGATCGAACTGACCGTCAAACATGTTGACGGGCGGGCCGCGGTCGTTGCGCAAACGTCGGCGATCTACCTTAGTGACACCATCGCCACAACACAGCACGCCGTGGACAGCGGTGCCGACGCCGTCATGGTGCTTCCCCCCTACTTCGAAGGGCCAGACGCCCATGGCGTTGTGTCACACTATGAAGCCGTTGCCCGGGCAAGTGCGGTGCCTGTCATGGTTTACAACATCCCGGTCCATTCCGGTTTTGATGTTACTCCCGCCCTGTTCTCTGAACTCCTCAAGATTGACGGAATCGAGTACATCAAAGACAGCACCGGTGATTTCATCCGGATTCAGGAACTCCTAAAAACAGGCGGCAAGATTTTTAACGGTGGTGATCCGATTACTTACCAAGCGCTGGTAGCGGGATGCGTCGGATGCGTATGGGGATCTGTCAATTTTCTCCCTGAGGAGGCGGTCGCGCTCTATCGAATGGTCCAAAGCGGGAATTTAACCGGCGGCGCCCAACTCTGGCAGAAAGTCATAGATTCCCAACTGTTTGTCTGGTCCCACGTCTACAATGCAGCCGTCAAAGCGGCGGCGAACAGGCGCGGGTTCGATGTGGGCACTTGCCGGCCGCCGGTACTGCCGCTCTCGAACGAAGAAACAGAAGAGTTGTTTGCCGCGCTCGACAAGCTTACCGCTTAAAAGGATTTGACGAGCCTATTTGTCTCTCTCGGGAATAAGACCTCGAGGGGAGAAGCGTAACACCAGCAACAGCACTACGCCCATTGTGGCGAGCCGGGTGTGCGCGGCGTTTTCAATGAGGTGCAGCCGTAACGCACTGTCTGCAGCCATGCCTGCGGTGAGCAGCTCGATGACTGCAAGCCCGATAGGCTCTGCTTCAATCCAGAAGAACCAGATTACGAAACCCCCAAGGATTGAGCCAAGGTTGTTTCCGGACCCGCCGATGATCACCATCACCCAGATGAGGAACGTGAATCTCAACGGCTGGTAGGAGGCCGGGGTGAAGATACCATCTAGCGTCGTCAGCATAGCGCCAGCGAGCCCTATAACAGCAGACCCCAGCACAAAGACCTGAAGGTGCCGCCAGGTGACATCTTTCCCCATGGCGCTTGCCGCCACTTCGTTATCGCGAATTGCCCGCATCATGCGACCCCAGGGAGACTTTAATGCCCGTTCAGACAGCCAGAATACGATCGCCAGAACCAGTATAAAAAGCCCCGCGTAACTTAACTTAACGATGATTGAGGACAGTTCAATCACGTTGAAGTCGAGTCGGGCAGCGAGTTCCTGAACCCACACTGTCTTTTGAAGCTCAATCTCGTAGGGGACCGGCCGGGGCAGTCCATTCACATTCTTCACCCCGCGGGCCAACCAGTCCTCGTTTTTCAGAAAGTAAATAATGATCTCGGAGATGCCGAGTGTTGCAATCGCCAGATAGTCCGAGCGCAGTCCCAGGGCGATCTTGCCGATGCCCCACGCTGCCAGGGCTGCAAAAGCGCCTCCCGCAATCCAGGACAATGCAATCGGCAGGCCCAAACCGCCGAGGAAACCTGTCTTGGCTGGTTCGACCGCTTCGATCGCGTCGACCGCAGGATCGAGAATGAAACGCATCAGGACGACACCTGCCAGTGCCACGACTGCCGCGGCCCAGCCGCGAGTCCGCCGACTGCCGGGGATTGTTTTAAAGGCGAGAATAGCCAGGACCGCCGCAATCGCACCCGTCGCCAAGCCCAGCATTGCTCTTAATCCGCCTACTGCCCACGCGTCAGAGACCGGCGGGAATGACACAACGACCGCAGCAAGTCCGCCCAGCGCGGCAAAGCCCATGACGCCGGCATTGAACAGGCCGGCGTAACCCCATTGAATGTTGACCCCAAGGGTCATGATGGCCGAGATAAGGCAAAGATTGAGGATGGCGAGTGCCACATTTGCGCTTTGGATGACCCCGACCGCAATAAGCAAAGTACCCATTGCAGCAAACAGCAAAAGATTGCGCAGGTTCGTGCTCATAGCGTTTTTCCGCTAAACATGCCGGTGGGCTTGACCAGCAACACGATAACCAGGATCACGAATGACACCGCCAGCTTGTAATCTGTGGAGAGAAGTTGGACGAGCCCTTCCGGCACCCAGTCGCCAGGCGTCAGATACGCAATCACCCGCTTATAGGCAAAGGTCAGTAAAAGTTCCGAAAACGCCACGACAAAACCGCCCGCAATCGCGCCGAGTGGATTGCCGACCCCGCCCACAATGGCCGAGGCAAAAATGGGCAGCACCAGTCCCAGGTAGGTAAAAGGCTTATAGCCTTTGTCCAGGCCATACAAGGCCCCCGCGACCGCGGCCAGAGCCCCTGTAATTACCCAGGTAATGGCAACGACCTTGCCGGGATTGATGCCCGACAGCAATGCGAGATCCTCGTTATCAGAATAGGCGCGCATTGATTTTCCGGTTCGGGTCCGGTTCAGGAACCAGAAGATCAGTGCCACAATAATGAGAGCGGTCACCACCGTTACGCCCTGGGTGGTTTTGATGGCGAGCCCCTGATCGAGGCCTGTCATCTGTTTGAAGGTTCGGGCCTTCATAATGAAGCGCTCGCCGTCGGCAAACACTCTGTCCTGGGGGCCGATGACAAAGCGGACGAGTCCGCTCAATACAAACAGGATGCCCACAGAAACGATCAAGTAGGTTACCGGGCTCGCTTTCTCTCGCCGGTAGTACCGATAGACAACCCGATCAAGCAGCAGGCACATCAGAACGGTACCGGCAATTCCAACGGGCAAAGCCAAAAGTGCGGTGGGGAGGGGGCCAAACGTGACGCCCCTGCCCTGCAGCCACCACGTTGCGAGGATCGTAATCATGGCGCCAAAAGACATGGTTTCCCCATGCGCAAAATTGGAAAAGCGCAGCACGGCGTAGATCATCGTCACGCCGAGTGCGCCGAGGGCAAGTTGACTGCCGTAAGCCAGGCCGGGCACGAGGACAAAATTTCCCAGGAGAACCAGCGCATTCAGGATGTCGCTCACGTCACTCACCCCCCGAGAAAGGATTTGCGTACTTCGGGATCTGCCAGGAGCGCTTCCCCCGTGTCAGTGTAGCGGTTACGTCCCTGGACCAAAACGAATCCGCGATCCGCAATCTCCAGAGCCTGTCTGGCGTTCTGCTCAACCATCAGTATGGCGATCCCGGTTTTGGCGATCTCGATAATACGATCAAACAGTTCATCCATGACAATCGGCGACACCCCGGCGGTCGGCTCATCCAGCATCAACACGCTGGGCTGGGTCATCAGGGCGCGACCCACCGCCACCTGCTGTCGCTGGCCGCCGGACAGTTCCCCGGCGGGTTGACTGCGCTTTTCTGCCAGGACAGGAAAAAGCGAAAAAACCTGTTCCAGGGTCGGTCGAAAGTCATCCCGACGGATAAACGCGCCCATCTCAAGGTTCTCCTCAACCGTCATCGAGGTGAAGACGTTGGCATTTTGTGGAACAAAACCCATCCCAAGCGTAACGCGCTCCTGCGGTGGAAGACTGGAGATATCCTGACCGTCTAGCTCAACGGAACCCTCGCGAAGGTCGAGCATCCCGAACATCGCCTTCATCGCGGTCGACTTGCCGGCCCCATTGGGACCCACGACAACCGCAACTTCCCCTTTGTTGACGGCAATGCTGCAGCCATGGAGGATGTCAGCCCCGCCATATCCGCCATATAAAGATTCGCCCTGAAGAAAACTCATATCAAAAAACTAGCGTTGGTGCTTTCTGCCGGTCCCAAGATAAGCCTCAATCACAGCCTCATTGTTCATGACTTCTTCCGGGCTTCCTCGAGTCAAGACACCGCCGGCGGCCATTACTACGACCGGGTTGCACAGACGCGAGATGAAGTCCATGTCATGTTCGATCATGCAAAACGTATACCCCTTCTCCCGATTGAGTCGCAAAATAGCATCCCCGATCGTGGCCAGGAGTGTGCGGTTTACCCCTGCGCCGACTTCATCCAGAAAGACCAGCTTGGGCTCAGCCATCATGGTTCGGCCGAGTTCTAGCAGTTTCTTTTGTCCACCGGAGAGGTTGCCGGCTAGTTCATCTGCTACGGTACTCAGCTGAAGAAAATCGATCACCTCAGCAGCGCGACTGAAGAGTTTCTCTTCCTCGGCTTTGACCTGGTTCGGCTTTAGCCAGGTGTCCACAAGCCGCTCGCCTGACTGCGAGCCTGGAACCACCATGAGATTTTCGCGAACCGTTAATGACGAGAATTCGTGCGCTATCTGAAAGGTTCGCAGAATACCCCGCGCGAACAGTTCATGCGGTTTTCTGCCCGTGATGTCCTCGCCGTCAAAAATAACCGTCCCGGAATCAGGCGGATGGACGCCGGCGATAACGTTGAAGAGTGTGGTTTTCCCCGCCCCGTTCGGGCCGATCAATCCGGTGATGCTTCCCTGCTCAATCGACAAAGAAGCGTTTTCAACGGCGTGGATGCCGCCGAAGTGCTTACAGAGGTTTTGAATATCCAGCAATCGAGGTGAAACCGGCAAAAAAAAACGGCCCGGGCAACCCCGGGCCGTATTTCAGGTGTCTAGCGATACCCCACCGTGGTGTTCTTGCCACCGTCGATGAGAATCTGACGGTAACTGCCCGCAGATTCGCCGGGACCAATCAGCTCTACCGCAGAGGCGCCAACGTAGTCGACGTCACCGCCGCCTGCGATGTACTCAAGTGCGGCGTTGAGATCGCCTGGGTAGACCTTCTTACCGGGCGCATTAGCGACTTCCATGACCTTGGCTTTGAAGTCCTGACTGTTGCTGGATCCGGCAGCCTGCATCGCCAGCATAATCAGCGCGGCAGCATCGTAAGACTCGGGAGCAAAAGGTCCGTCACCTTTAAAGCCGGCCGCGCTGGCCAACTCGACGAACATGGATGCACCGGGGCTGTCAGTTCCGGGAACCGCACCGATAGATCCGTCCAGTCCGGAGCCAATTGCCTGGGGCAGCGAGTCGCCAATCATGCCGTCCGGCAGATAGAACACGTCAAAGGCACCCGTATCCAGGGAACCCTGAATAATGGCTTTGCCGCCCTGGTCGAGGTATCCCGCGACAATCAGGATATCGCCACCCGCTTGGGCCAAAGCAGCCACCTCAGCACTATAGTCACCCTTGCCTTCTTCGTGACCGGCATTGATGGTGATGGTTCCGCCAGCTGCGGTGAAGTTGCTTTCGATACTGTCAGCGAGGCCCTTGCCATAGTCATTATTGGTGTAAGTCAGCGCCGCAGACTTGTAGCCTTGATCCATCAGGATATCGGCGACCACTTGCCCCTGCCGGGCATCAGAAGGCGCCGTTCTAAAGAACAGACCATCGTCTTCCGCAGTGGACAGGCCTGGAGAGGTTGCGGACGGGGAAATCATCACCACGCCATTGGGAACCGCAACGTTCGCCAGAATTGCCCCTGTCACGCCGGAGCAATCCGCGCCCATAATGGCGTTGACCTTGTCCGAGGTGATGAGTCGTTCTGCTGCCGCTTGGGCCGCTGCCGAATCGATACAGGTCGAATCGGCGCGAACACCGCTGACGGACGCGCCGCCGAGCAACGCACCTCCACCATTGACCTCAGCAATCGCGAGCTCGGCACCTGCACCCATATCGGGAGTCAAAGACTCAATGGGGCCGGTGAACCCGAGGATGATGCCGATCTTCACTTCTTCGGCCAGAGCGGTGCCGCTGAGCAGCGCGCTCGAGACCAGAGCCAAGAATATTTTCCTCATGAAAATCCTCCGTAAATTAGAAAAACAAAAACGTCTGAGCAAAAGCGTAAATCCGCTTCCTCAGATACGGCGATATTGACACACTGCTGACGCTAAGAGAAGTTTTCTGATCAAGAAATGTGTCGATTTGGGACTTTGCCGAAGTTCTTAGCGAATTCTGAACGGAGTTAGTGGGCGGGGCCGGCCGAAGATGGTGATCGGTTTCACTGTTTGCGGGGGGTACGCGCTACCTGACTTCGACCGCCAGATCCGGTGCCGTGACGAAAACGAGTTCCTTGTGTGCAGCGCGTAGAGCGCGTTCCGCATCACCCGCATCGGCACCTCGACTGAAAATGAATCCCGGATAGGGGCCGCCTTCCGGCCAAGGAGTCAATTTTTGCCCCTCCCGGACGTCGACCTCAACAGAGACAACCCCGTTTACCTTACGGGCTTGGCTGATTCCCTCAACCCTTCTCAGGACGCCTGCCGTCGGCACTGGAATCATCATGACCCCAAACGCACCGGGAGCGTGTCTTGGTTGGAGAGGCCGCCTCACCGCGTTCGCCAGCACCCAGATCTCAAGCGATGCACCGGTGAGGAATTCGACGACTTTGCCGCACCGCCCGCCTATAGTCCGGCTGGCGACCTCGATGAAGGCTATTGAATCACCGGGAATACGGATCTCTGCATGCAGCGGTCCTTCCCGAAATTCCAGTGCTGCAGTTACTTTAACCAGTTCCGTCTCGATCGCGAAAACGGTTTCTGGACACAGTCGCGGGGGTGTCACATAAATGGTCTCCTCAAAAAACGGTCCCGTCATGGGGTCGGGCTTTTCAAAGATAGCGATTATCGTGAGACTCCCGTCGCGCAATATTGCCTCGACCGAATATTCCCTGCCCTCGAGATACTCCTCGACCAAGATGGATCGATCGGCATCGGGCTTTTCCTGGGTCAGCAGCCGCCTAATTCTCGGAATCGCCTTCGACAATTCACTTTTGTTTTCACAGCGGATTACCCCACGGCTGGCCGAAAGCGAAAGCGGCTTGGCGACGCAGGGGTAGCTGACCGTCTCATAGAACTGGGAACTCGGCTCTCCATCAGGGATAACGCTGAAAGCGGGGGTCGCCAAACCCTGTTCTCGACAAAATCTCCGGAAGTCTGATTTATTGAGGCTGGCATCCCGTGCTCGCTTTCCGTTGGACGGCAAATGAAGTCTTTCGCAGATCTGACTTGCGAGCCCCACCGTGGCGTCGTCAGTAGCCAGCACAGCCGAAAACGGGGCCTGGGTCGCCGCTTGCTGAACCTGATCAAGGGCGGACTCTATGGAGTCGGGATCCAAGCGAATCCCGCCTGAATTCAGCGCGAGCGGAGCCCGCCCCCAGGACGCAACCGTCAAATGGATATCAAGGTCGTCAGCCGCACGGATATAGGAAGCCGTGCGGTAACTGCGGTCTGGGGCGAGGAGGAGAACCCGTGGTTGGGGCAGCCTGGACACTCCGGTTACGGCTTGGTCGCCGTTTGGGGCTATGGGTAGCGTTGTGGCCGTCTGGTTAACTGGGCCGTTGGGTTAGTGCGCCCCGCCGCACCCCGAACAGGCGCCACTCCCGCCGACCGCCTGAAACACGTTATTAAAAACAAACGTGGCATTGACATCGCTGTCCTGAAAGTCAATCTCGGCTCCCTGTAGATAGGAGAAAGCCACCGGGTCGATTGTCAGCGCGAAACCCCTCTCGTCATTCAGGAACCGATCCTTGCCAGAAACCGATTCAGCGAAGGTCATGCCGTAGCTCATCCCGCCGCAGCCGCCGCCGCTGACAAAAACCCGAACCGCGCTATGGGATTCGTCGGCATTAGAAAGTAACTCGGCAATCTTGGCTTTTGCAGAGGCTGTAACCGAGATTCCAAGTTCTGACGAGACTTCGATTGATTCGCTCATATCACGCACCTTCGTGTTTTTACCTGTAGACTTTGGCCCAGCCCCTTAGTCGCTGGAAGGTATTTTTGCCGGCATACCTAAGGGACAGTCCGGAAATAATAAAGATCATCTTACCATGAGACGAGTCAACTGCACGGTCCTCAAGGAGGAAGCAGACGGTCTTGAAAGCCCGCCCTACCCGGGGGAACTCGGCCAGCGGATATTCGAGAACGTTTCGGCCGACGGTTGGCAGCAGTGGTTGCAAAGGCAGGTACTTATCATCAACGAGAACCAGTTAAGTACCGCAGACCCTCAAGCCATCGAACTGCTTGAGCAGCACATGCTCGGGTTTTTATTTGGCGAAGGCGACCTCGGGGCGACGCCGGAAGGTTTTGCTCCGCGAAAGAAATAAATTCAATCGCCAGCGGCGCTCATCAAGTCGCGCATTTGCCGAACCGCAGCCGCCAATCCTGAGAACACGGCCCGGGCAATAATTGCATGCCCGATGTTGAGTTCGGCAATGCCGGTCATCGCGGCGATTGGCTGCACATTCTCGTAGTGCAGGCCGTGTCCGGCGTTGACACGTAATCCCAGTGATCGACCCAGGTCTCTTGCGTCGATTAGGCGTGTGAGTTCCTTATCCGCCGCTTCAGACTGGCTTTCTGCCTCGGCATAGGCACCTGTGTGCAACTCTACCGCGCTCGCGCCCGTGTTGGCACTCGCTCTGATCTGCTCGGGGTCGGGGTCGATAAATAATGAAACCCGGATACCGACTGACTCCAGTCCATTGACGAAAGGGGTCAGGAGTTGTTCCTGACCTAGTACGTCGAGCCCTCCCTCCGTGGTGAGCTCTTCGCGTTTTTCAGGCACCAGACAAACGTCTTCTGGCTGTACTTGCCGTGCGATGGAATCCATTTCGGCGGTAACCGCCATTTCAAGGTTCATGCGGGTTGTAATGACATCACGAATCCGAAAAACATCCCGGTCCTGAATATGACGCCGGTCTTCCCTAAGGTGCAGCGTAATCAGATCCGCGCCGCTGGACTCACAAATCTGGACAGCCTCGACCGGATCGGGATAGTCCGTCCCTCGAGCCTGGCGGAGCGTTGCGACATGATCGATGTTTACGCCTAAATCCATTTCTGTTCCTTTGAGATCAATGAGTCTCGGTATGGGATGCGCTTGCCGTACCGGATGCAGTCGCCTCGCTCAAATATAACTGTGAGTATACCGAGCGGGAGACGAGGGTCCGCCCTTCCAGAAGATCGCTAAAGATCGCCCGATGAAGCCGCTTCACCTCTTTTTGACTACGGGGGCTTAGGGCTAATTCGAGGCGCAGGGCAATCAGGGATTCACCGTGAACTTCGACGCCACTGCGATCGTCGGCCTGCTCGACAAATGCGCCGAGTCCCGGCCGGTAACGATAACGGCAGTTGGGCACAATTGTCTCGCCCGTCGTCTGATCGTACTCTAACTGGAGTCCATAGCCGATCTCTTCCAGCAGCACTTTCTCAAAATAGCGTAACGCGGACTCTTGATCACTATGATTCAGCAACTCGTGTATGCACTGCCAATACCGATCAAACAGTCGTTCGTGAGGGTCGTGGCGATGCAGAAACTTGATCAGGAGTTCGTTTAGATAGAAGCCACAGAAAAGTCCCGGCCCGAGCAACGCAACACCTGGACCTGCCCACTCACTCTGGGTCAACGTTTTTACCTCTCCTTTACCCGACCACCCGAGCGTGATGAGTGCAAACGGTCGGAGCGTGCCGCGATAGACGGACTTTTTGCCTCGCGCCCCTTTCGCGATCGCTGTGATCCGTCCGTAAGTTCTTGAGTACAGATCCAGCAGGAGACTCGATTCTGAGTACGGCCTCCAGTGGAGAACGAATCCCGGCTCGCCTTTGACACGCACGTTGCTCATTCGCGACTGTCCTTACCGGCTTCCGTATCCTAAACCCGTGACTATTCGTCGGTCACTTACCCAGCCTTTTTTCACCTTCACACGCTGCGAAAGCCGGACCGGTGCGTCAAACACGAGTGAGATCTGCTTGCGTGCAGCCGTCCCGATACTCTTAAGCCGGGCCCCCTTGGATCCGATTATTGCCGCCTTCTGCCCAGACGTCTCGCAAAGAATCTCCGCATCGATTTCGATAGTTCCGTCATCATGCTGTTTGAACACGACCAGATCCACCCCGGTGCAATAGGGTATCTCGTCGCCCAACTGCCGAAACACCTGTTCGCGAATCAGTTCGGCGGCCAGAAACCGCGGCGACGCATTGGTTAACGTATCGGAGGGGTAACCTGCTGGCCCCTTCGGTACGGCTTGACCCAGGAGAGACGCGAGATGTTCGCAGTTGTAGCCCGACCGCGCGGACACAGGGACCATTTGATCCCAGGCGTATTTGTCTCGCAGGGCTTCAATACGAGGCAGGATCTGATCCAATGATTCCAGCAGGTCAACCTTGTTCAGGATCAGCCATAAGGGGATTTCTCTTCCCAGGAAGTGCTCGAGTACGTTCTGGTCTTCGCCGCGCCAGTGGCGCGCATCGATCACCTGACAAATAATGTCGGCACCGCTTCCGGCGCCGCGAGCTGACTGATTGGCGACTTTGCCCAGGAACCGCTCCCTTCTTTCGTGCAGTCCGGGGCTGTCAACAATCACGAGCTGCGCCGAGTCGTCCGTGTAAATGCCGTCTATCTCGCGCCACGTCGTTTGAGGCCGGCGAGACACGATGGACACTTTGGAGCCCAGGATTTTATTCAGCAGGCTCGACTTGCCAACATTGGGTCTTCCGACGAGCGAGACCACACCAAAGTGACCGGAGCTGTTCAAAACGGTCTCATCCTTCCCTTATTGCGCTCAGCGCCGCAAAAGCGGCCTGCTGCTCAGCGGCTTTGCGGCTGGACCCCTGACCCTCCGTTATCAGTTTTCGGCTGTCGATGCAGCAGTGAACGGTGAATTCACGCTCATGAGGTTGTCCGGACATGGTGACCACCTCATAACTAGGCGGCGCATCCCCCTGAGACTGAAGCAGTTCCTGGAGCTGGGTCTTGGGATCTTTTTCGATTGACTCCGGGTCCAAATGAGCAATCTCCGTCGCAAACAGGGACAGGGTTACTCTCTTCGCCTGCTCGAAATCCGCGTCCAGAAAGACAGCGGCTACAACCGCTTCAAGTGCATCCGCCAGAATGGATGACCGGTCGTTGCCGCCGCTTCGACCGGCCGAGGGGCCAAGTTGAAGCGCCCCGCCCAAATCGATATTTCGGGCGACAGTCGCGAGCGTCGCCTGTCGAACCAACCGGGCCCGCAGCTGCGTGAGCTCGCCTTCCGTGGCCGTAGGATATTTCTCAAAGAGCATCTCGCTCACGGCGAGCCCGAGCACGCTGTCCCCAAGGAATTCGAGACGTTCGTTATGCCGGGTCCCGATGCTGCGATGCCGAAGCGCTGCCTCCAGCAGCGCTGGGTCGGAGAATTGGTAGCCGATCCGGGTTGCTACGCTGCCGCCCAAGCCGAACCCCCGCTAATCGATGACACTGCCGATGCGGTCCCAGTTCACACCGCCGCCGGCACTGTCCCAACTGAACCAGATAAAGAACGCCTTTCCCACCACGAACTCCTCGGGAACAAAGCCCCAATATCGGCTGTCATTACTGTGGTCCCGGTTGTCTCCCATCACGAAGTAATGGCCCTCGGGAACCTTTACCCGAATTGAGCTTGAGGCGCGGCGCGAATCTATCATGATGGTGTGATTTTCCGAGCCAATGCTTTCCAGATACGTCTTGACCCGATCCTCCTGCTCCCCGGGAGGCCAATTGACCAAATCCATGGCTTCAAGAGGAAGCGGTCTGCCGTTAAGGGAGAGCCGCTTGTTGTGATAGCTGACCACATCGCCCGGCGTGCCGATAACGCGCTTGATGAAGTTGGTCTTGGGATCGCGGGGGAAGCGAAACACCATCACATCGCCGCTTTGCGGCGCGCCCAGAGAAATGATTTCGCGTTTCAATACGGGTAACTTGATCCCATAACTGGATTTTGAGACGAGGATGAAATCGCCGATAAAAAGACTCGGCAGCATTGAGCCGGAGGGAATTCGAAAGGGTTCAACGACAAAGGCTCGGAGCAAAAACACGGCGAGGATGACCGGAAAAAACGACCTCGAGTACTCAACAATCAGAGGCATGCGCAAACTCACGCCCGACTCGGCCTGGCGAATCCGTTTGGGTCGTCCCATACTGCGATCCCACAGAATAATGATTCCCGCGACTATAAGGGCCAGAAATAACGCAAACTCAAAATCCATCACTCACCTACCTTGAGCACGGAAAGAAAGGCTTCCTGCGGAATTGAGACAGAACCGATTTGTTTCATACGTTTTTTTCCTTCCTTTTGTTTTTCGAGAAGTTTTCGTTTGCGAGTGATATCTCCGCCGTAGCACTTGGCGGTGACATTCTTTCGCAGGGCCTTGACGGTCTCCCGGGCGATGATTTTGGAACCAATGGCGGCCTGAATTGCCACGTCAAACATTTGCCGGGGGATGAGCTTTTTCATCCGTGTTACGAGTTGCCGAGCACGATACGGCGCTCGTTCCCGATGAGCCAGCGCAGACAGTGGCTCGACTCTGTCACCGTTGATCATGACATCAATTCTGACCATGTCGGCGGCGCGATCGTCAATTGCCTCGTAATCAAATGATGCAAACCCGCGGCTCACTGATTTCAGGCGGTCATGAAAATCCAGGACGACCTCTGACAGAGGCAATTCAAATATAAGAACCGCCTGCCTGCCATGATAGGTCAATTCTTTCTGCACCCCACGTTTTTCAATGCAAAGACTAATGACAGCGCCAATGTACTCTGTTGGACACAGCAGGCGGGCTTCGATAAACGGCTCATAGACTTCGGCCACCGACCCCGAGTCAGGCATTTGCGACGGATTGTGGATGGAGCGTGATATGCCATCCGTGCCGAGAATCTGATAAACGACAGTAGGCGCTGTGGTAATTAATTCAAGATCATATTCACGCTCGAGACGTTCCTGGATGATCTCCATATGCAACATACCAAGAAATCCGCAGCGAAAGCCAAAACCCAATGCCGGAGAAACCTCGGGCTCATAGACAAGTGATGCATCGTTCAGGCTGAGTTTCTCAAGCGCATCCCGGAAGGCTTCAAAATCCGCATTATTGATTGGGTAGAGCCCCGCAAAGACAGCGGGCTTTGCCGTCTTGAATCCCTGAAGGGTTTCTTCCGCGGGCTTCGCTGCATCGGTAATGGTGTCGCCAACCCTCGCCGCTTTGATGTCCTTAATGCCGGCGATCACATAACCCACCTCTCCCGCGATCAGTTCCCTGGCGGCCGATCGCTTTGGCGTGAACCGTCCGATTTCTTCGATCGAGTAGTTCTTTCCCGTGGACATCATCAGGATCCGACTTTTGGCTCTCAGCGTTCCCTCCTTTACCCGAACCAAAGACACTGTCCCAAGATAGTTGTCGAACCAGGAGTCAATAATCAAGGCACTCAGATTGCTCGTGGGAACACCCGTAGGGGGAGGAACGGCCTTAACGATTTTTTCCAGCACCGCGTCGATCCCTATCCCCGTCTTAGCCGAGACTCGCAATGCATCGGTGCAGTCCAGTCCAATCAAATCTTCGATTTCCGCCGCCGCGCGATCGGCATCCGCTGCGGGCAGATCGATCTTATTCAGGACGGGAATGATCTCCAGGCCGAGATCCGCAGCCGTATAGCAGTTAGCGACGGTTTGTGCCTCAACGCCTTGCGAGGCATCGACCACCAGAAGCGCCCCTTCACATGCGCTCAGCGAACGCGAGACCTCGTAAGAGAAGTCGACATGTCCCGGGGTATCGATGAAATTCATCTGATATCCCTGCTTATCCCGAGCCTGATAGTTCAAAGATACGCTCTGCGCCTTGATCGTAATCCCGCGCTCACGTTCGAGGTCCATCGAGTCCAATACCTGTTCGGTCATCTCACGATCAGTCAGGCCCCCGCACCGCTGGATCAAGCGGTCCGCGAGTGTTGACTTGCCATGATCAATATGCGCGATAATCGCGAAATTCCGAACAAGGTTCTGATCGACCCGATTCATTTCCAGTTTCCGGTGGGAGGCAGGGGCGTCGGCAGTTGCCGCATACAGTTGGGCTAAGAGGCTAGCCCCATCCGAATTTTATATTGCGCCCGATATCCTTGCACACATTTCGGAGACACGGACCCCAACCGGTGAACCAGCCCACAGCAAGAATGAATGTCGAACAAAACGTATATTTCCCATGTTGCGTGAGACGACTGTTGTAATTGTCGGCAGCGGTCTTGCGGGAGTCAGCCTGGCCCTGAAACTGGCTGATGAAGGGATCGATTGCCTGATACTGACGAAGTCGCAGCTGGCTTCCGGCTCAAGTATCTGGGCGCAGGGTGGTATCGCAGCAGCGCTGGATCCAAAAGACAGCTTCGAAGCGCACATTCAAGACACCCTGGAAGCAGGCGCTGGACTCTGCCATGAATCGGCTGTTCGAACGGTTGTAGAGGGCGCCCCTGAAGCGATCAGGTGGTTACGTAGCGCCGGTGTTCATTTTGATGGACAGGATGATTCCCCGCGCGGACTCCATTTGGCGCGCGAAGGTGGACACTCACACAGGCGTGTAGCCCATGTAGCGGATACCACAGGCCGTGCAGTGGTCAATACTCTGGATCGGCAGGTACTGGCCTCGCCACACATTTCGGTGCTTGAGAATCACACAGCGATCGATTTGATCGCAGGGCCATTGGCGGGAAGGCAGGATCAACGGCGTGTTTCGGGTCTTTATGCGCTAGATAGAAACTCCGGTCAGGTCACGACAATACATGCCCAAGCGGTGGTTCTCGCGACCGGCGGAGCCTCCAAAGCTTACCTCTACACGAGCAACCCTGACTCCTCTACCGGAGACGGTATCGCGATCGCGTGGCGTGCGGGCTGCTCGGTAGCCAATCTCGAGTTCGTCCAGTTCCATCCGACCTGTCTCTACCACCCCCACGCCGGCAATTTTCTAATTTCCGAGGCGGTCCGGGGTGAAGGGGGGAAGTTGCTCTTGCCCGATGGCACTGCTTTCATGGCGGCCCACGATCGCCGCGCCGAACTTGCCCCCCGGGATATCGTCGCCAGAGCAATTGATTACGAAATGAAGAAAGGGGGCCACGACTGTGTCTATCTTGACATCAGTCATATGGCGGCGGAAAAAATCAAGCGGCATTTTCCTGGCATCTATGACAGGTGCCAATCCTTCTCAATTGATATTACGACCGAACCGGTGCCTGTCGTCCCTGCGGCTCACTATACCTGTGGAGGCATCGCCACCGACCTCAGGGGTCAAACCGATCTGGAGGGTCTTTATGCTTTAGGAGAGAATGCCCATACGGGTCTACACGGTGCAAATCGTCTCGCGAGCAACTCGCTCCTGGAGTGCATTGTGTTCGCCGATCGGGCAGTCCCGTCGATCCTCGAGCACTTGGAACGCTCCCCCTGCATCGGCCCGACTCCGCCTGATTGGGACGAGAGCCAGGTGTCAGACCCCGATGAACTTGTCGTGGTAGCGCACAACTGGGAAGAAATTAGACGTTTTATGTGGGACTACGTCGGCATCGTCCGAACCTCCCGACGCCTACAAAGGGCGGCAAACAGACTGCACTTGCTGCATGAGGAGATCCGGGATTTCTACAGCCACTTCCGCGTCAGCCGAGACCTGCTCGAACTGCGGAATCTTGTCGTGGTCTCGGAGTTGATAGTCCGCTGTGCGGCCGAACGGCGCGAAAGCCGTGGACTGCATTTCACCCAGGACTACCCTGCCTCAGACCCTAATCAACTCCATGATACGGTCTTGCGACCGGAGCCCAGAGGCTGAACGCTCGCTAGACGGCGGACAGACGCCTCTTCGACGCTAAGATTTTCGCGACGAGACCCTTGAGCCCGGTACCGTGTGGCCTCGTTCTGCACATGAACCAGTCCATCAGGACCGGATCCGGTTGGGCCAACAGTTCCTCAAAGCTTGCCATCTCCTTCTGACTCCAGGTCGACGCGTGCTCCTGCGCGTAGGCCATTAATAGCCCATCCAGCTCCCGGGCACCACGGCGTGTACGCCAAATGATTCGGTTGATCCGTTGTTCGGTAACGGTATTCAAAGCTTCTCTTTGCTGATCCGTGATTTGATTTCACCGATGGCCTTTCCGGGATTGAGACCCTTGGGGCAGGCGTTCGTGCAATTCATAATGGTGTGACAACGGTACAGTTTAAAACTGTCGTTCAGCTGCTCAAGGCGCTCGGTGGCCGACTCATCCCGGCTATCGGCAATCCATCGGTAAGCCTGCAGCAAGTTTGCCGGGCCGAGGTATTCCTCTGAATTCCACCAGTAGCTAGGACAACTCGTCGAACAACATGCACACAGGATGCACTCGTAAAGCCCGTCAAGAGCCTCACGGTCTTCGGGGCTCTGGCGGCGTTCCTGACCGCTGGGTGGGTCGGAGGCTTTTAGCCAGGGCTCTACCGATGCGTACTGATCAAAGAAATGCGTTAGATCAGGAACCAAATCCTTGATCACCGGCATGTGCGGCAATGGATAAACTTTGACGGGCGTCTTAAGTTCCGTCAGTGATTGAGTACAGGCCAGGGTATTGGTTCCGTCAATATTCATCGCGCATGATCCGCAGATCCCCTCTCTGCAGGAACGCCTGAAGGTCAGCGTGGAGTCGATCTCGTTCTTGATCTTGATTAATGCATCCAAAAGCATCGGGCCGCAGGTAGCCTGATCAATGGTGTACTCGTCTACCTGTGGCTGGGAATCGTCGTCCGGACTCCAGCGATAGATCTGTAGCTGCAGCGGTCGCTGCATTCCTGACCCGTCATTATGACGACGGCCTGGGATGACCCGTGCGTTTTTAGGAAGTCGGAACTGGGCCATGATCGTTAATACACCCTGGCTTTGGGGGGAATACTCTCTACGTCCGGCATTCCGGTCTCCATATTAACGGGCCGGTAGGAAAGTTCGATCGAATTTTCTTTCAGGCCAGCCAAGGTATGCACCATCCAGGTTTCATCGTTACGATCAGGATAGTCATCGCGGGCGTGGGCTCCGCGGCTCTCAGTCCGCGCGCGGGCGCTGTGGACTGTCACTCGAGCCTGAGCCAGCAGGTTTTCCAGCTCGAGCGTTTCCACCAGGTCGGTGTTCCAGATCATGGATCGATCCGTCACACCGACATCAGCGAACATTTGGGCGGTCTCGTCGATTTGGCTAACGCCTTCGCTCAACACCTGTTCATTTCTGAACACCGCGCAGTTCGTCTGCATCACCCGCTGCATCCTGAGGCGGATGGCCGCAGTGCTTGCGGGACCATTCGCGTATCGAATCCTGTCAAACCGATCGAGGATATTGTCGACTGCTGACCCCCCTCCCTTCAGGACGCTGTCGGCTGACGGTATGGTCCGGGCAGCGTGCTGCCCGGCAGCACGACCGAATACGATGAGATCCAAGAGGCTATTGGAACCTAGCCGATTGGCCCCGTGAACAGAAACACAGGCCGCTTCCCCAATCGCCATCAATCCGGGGATAACCGGCGCAACGTCACCGTCCGAGGCGCCCAAACATTCTCCATGTATGTTGGTTGGGATACCGCCCATGTTGTAATGCACGGTGGGAATGACAGGGATGGGTTCCTTGCAAACATCAATCCCGGCGAATATCTGCGCGGTCTCTGAAATTCCGGGAAGACGCTCTGCCAGAATTTCGGAACCGAGATGCTCAAGGTGTAGATGAATATGATCGCCTTCGTCACCCACGCCTCGTCCGGCGCGTATTTCCATAGTCATCGAACGGCTCACGACATCACGTGAGGCGAGATCTTTTGCGTTGGGCGCATACCGTTCCATGAAACGCTCGCCGTCCGCGTTGGTGAGGAATCCGCCTTCACCTCGGGCGCCTTCCGTTATCAGACAGCCCGACCCGTAGATGCCCGTAGGGTGGAACTGGACAAATTCCATGTCCTGCAGGGGCAGGCCGGCACGCAGGACCATCGCGTTACCGTCTCCCGTGCAGGTGTGAGCAGAGGTGGCGGAAAAATAAGCCCTGCCATACCCGCCCGTCGCCAGAATGACACGCTTTGCCCAAAAAACGTGAATCACACCGGTTTCTAGACACCAGGCGACGACTCCCTTGCATTCGCCGGCTTCCACAATCAAATCAAGGCAGAAATATTCGATAAAAAATTCGACCTGGTGTCGTAACGACTGTTGATAAAGTGTGTGGAGGATAGCGTGGCCGGTCCGATCTGCAGCAGCACATGTCCTCTGGGCCTGCCCTTGACCGAAGTGTGTTGTCATTCCCCCGAAAGCCCGTTGGTAGATCCTTCCATCCGCCGTTCGGGAGAAAGGCACTCCATAGTGCTCGAGTTCGACCACAGCAGAGGGGGCTTCTTTGCACATGAAGCTGATGGCCTCCTGGTCACCAAGCCAATCCGACCCCTTCACGGTGTCATACATATGCCATCGCCAGTCATCCTCCCCCATATTGGCGAGCGCCGCGCTCATGCCGCCCTGCGCTGCTACCGTATGCGAGCGCGTCGGGAAGACCTTGGTGATACAGGCGGTACGCAGGCCCGCTTCTGCAAGACTCAGACAGGCGCGTAATCCGGCGCCGCCAGCGCCCACAACCACTACGTCATGTTCGTGATGGATAAGTTCGTAGGCTGAAGTCATTGGCGGGTCAGGTTGAAGCGGCTGAAAGAATAGCCCATAGGGTCACAATCGAAAACATGAGTGCGGCAAGCCGCACCAGCCAAATCAAAGGCGATCGCAACGGGGGGTTCAGATAGTCCTCGATGATCACTTGCAGCCCAAGCGCGCCGTGAAAATAGGACAATGGCACTAAAAGAAGCAGAGCGGTTTTCGGCCCAATGCCCTGGAGCCACGCTTTTGCGGAAAAGTAGGATCCCCCATCAAGTGATCGCATCATCCAGAGCGTCCAGAGAATCAACGGCACCAGGACAATGGCGCTTATGCGCTGCCATCGCCAGTGGCTTAGACCCGGGTGAGTGGATGAAGGACGATCTTTTCGAGCAGCGACCATCATGTGTTGTCCCGAGATAACAGCAACTCTAAGCCAGCAACGAGAGGGTTAATGCCGAGAGCGCGAGCGCCACTACGACAACCGTCCAACCACTCGCGTAAACAGTCGGTAGGTCAAAACCAAATCCCCGGTCCCAGGCCAGATGCCGAACACCGTTTAACAGGTGGAAGTAGACGCAGAAAACGACCGCAGCCATAAGAGCTGTTGCGGCCCAGCTGTCCCACAACCCGGCAAACAGGGAATACGTGGGCTCACCCAATGCTAGGCTGACCAGCCACAACGACAATACGACAGATGCGCCCGACAACAAAAGGCCAGTGAGCCGGTGCATTATGGATAGCACGCTCGTCAACTGCGGGCGGTAGATCTGCAAATGCGGCGATATCGGTCGGGCGCGGGGATTCGACATTCGGGACTAATACCTCGGATGTTGGGAAAATGGTTCCGCTAAAAATCGATGCAGCGGCCGTTTCGCTCCCAATCGCCGTAGCGGGTAGGATCGGGCCGGGGGGAGGCTGAATCCCCAGCGGCAGAATCCTCCGAGCGACTGGCTTTGTCTGCCTCGCCCTCCCCCACCTTCCGGCTGACAGCGGGTAGCGGCGCCGACTGTGCGCCAGCCGGTTTAGCGGCTACGGCACTTCCTAGCTTTACCTTTTTTTTGTGCATTGCAACAACCCTGATTTTGAGGGCCTTTTTGTTTGTTTTCAAGACCCATTCCTGTTTGCAAGATCGACTTTTGTGGGCGTAATATCGCACGCCTCAGTGAACGCCCCGTCAGCATTGGAGGGGTATATCCGCTCTTTTCCTTAATCGCCCATAACGCGCTATGACTAAAGCCTTAATCTCTGCCCCTGATTTCCACGTGTTCCGTTGTGTTGGCGATGATGCTGAATCGTTTCTCCAGAGTCAGTTCACCAGTGATGTCACCGCGGTCCCCGAAGGCGGTTGGGCGCTCTCGGGATATTGTTCTCCAAAAGGCCGCCTATTGGCCGTGTTCTTCGTCTGTCGAGCCCAGGGTGAATTCTTATTGCTGACCCACGACTCCGTGTCTGAGGCGGTCATTGCCCGCCTCCGGATGTACGTCATGCGTGCGGACGTCACGTTCGAGCGACTCGCGGAGCGATGTCTTGCCTTTAGGGACAAAAGACCGGACGCAGACCCGGCCACCAGTAACGCTGACGCCCTATTCCATATTCAGGATTTTCTCAATGTCTCGACTGCCGAAGCGACCCCTGTAGACGCCCTCCCCGAAGGGCTATCTTTCCAGCAACTCTGCATAGAGTTAGGTGTCCCTGTGATCAGGGCGCCGCTTTCGGAGATGTTTATCCCGCAGTCCGTCAATCTGGATCTGGTGGGCGGCGTGAGCTTTCAAAAAGGCTGCTACCCGGGTCAGGAGGTTGTTGCCCGGGTCCGCTACCGGGGCAAGCCCAAGCAGCGGATGATCCGGGCGGTAGCGGAGCAAACGCGACACCCTGACCCAGGCAGCGCCGTGCTCTGCACTAGTGGCGCGTCCGGGCGCAACGGCGTAGTCGTCAGTGCCGGAGCAACCCGGACTCCCGGGCAGATACAGCTTTTGGCATCTGTCCCCGTTACAGCGATAATGAATTCGAATTCCGGGGAACTTCTCTGGGAGGAGGCGCCTTTATCAATCTGTCCTGTTCCCTACCCGATTCCGCTGGATAATTTAAGCTAAGCGTTAATCTGGCTCGCGTGGCGTCGTACTGTCCTCTGCCGGCACGACTTGGTAGTAGGTCTCACCGGGCATAATCAGCCCAAGTTGCTCGCGTGCGCGCGCCTCGATCGCCTCAACACGGTTCTTGATTTCATTGACATCAGCGTGAAGCCGATTGTTGCGCTCACGCAAAGACAGGTTTTCTTTCTCAAGTTCACTCACGGAGCGACGTAAATGAATGAGGTCTACGACGTTACTTTTGCCGAACCATAGCGCATATTGCAAGACGAGGACGAGTCCGATCAGGCAGAAGATTAGCGTCCTTAGGTAGGGCAACGGCAAGCCTCAAAAGTGTCCCAAACGCTTACAGTTGCCGAAAGGCGTTCCTGCCGGCGTAGGTGGCGCCGTCACCCAGCGTTTCTTCAATACGCAGCAGGCGGTTATATTTCGCGGTTCTCTCTGATCTGCATAAAGAACCGGTCTTAATCTGGTCGGCCCCCACGCCGACAGCGAGGTCCGCGATGGTGGTATCTTCAGTTTCCCCGGACCTATGCGAAACTGTGACCGCATAACCGTTTGACTGTGCAAGGCGAACAGCATCCAGCGTCTCACTCAAGGTCCCAATCTGGTTAACTTTAATCAGAATCGAGTTTGCCGCTTTCAGGTCGACGCCTTTTTCGAGAATGCCTGGGTTAGTAACGAAAAGGTCATCGCCGGTCAGTTGCACTTTTTGACCAATCTTCTGTGTCAGGGTTACCCATCCATCCCAGTCCTCCTCGTCCAATGGATCCTCCAGGGAAATGATAGGAATTCGGTCCGTCAGATCGCAAATAAAAGCAATGAACTCAGATGTGTCGTAACTTTGATTCTCTGATCGAAGTAGATAGCGGCTTTCTTCAAAGAATTCAGAACTGGCAAGATCAAGACCCAAGAGTACGTCTTGGGAGATCGTATAGCCCGACTGCGCCACTGCCTGCATAACAGCCTGGAGACCCGCTTCATTGGAGGAGAAGTCCGGGGCGAATCCGCCCTCGTCCCCCACTGCGGTCTGCAGACCTTGTGAAACCAACTCTGAGCGTAACTGGTGAAAGATTTCGACTCCGCAGCGAAGAGCCTCCCGGAACGAGACCGCCCCAGCAGGAAGAACCATAAACTCCTGAAAGTCGATATTGTTGTCCGCGTGTGCCCCGCCATTCAGGATGTTCATCTGAGGCACAGGAAGACGCGTCGGACCGGAATTGTCGTGAAGCCCTCCAATGTGGTCGTATAAGTGTTGGTCGAGCCCGTTTGCCGCAGCCTTGGCAGTCGCAAGCGAGGCGGCAAGCATGGCATTAGCTCCGAGACGCTCCTTGTTGGGAGATCCGTCCAATGCTATTAACTGTTCATCGACCTGGCGTTGATCCGCAGCGTCGCGTCCTGCCAGGCACTGATGGATCTCACCATTGACGTTGTCCACTGCTATGGTGACACCTTTGCCATTGAACCGGTCAGGATCTCCATCTCTCAGTTCCAGGGCCTCACGCTTTCCAGTGGATGCCCCAGAGGGCACCGCTGCGCGACCCACTGCGCCCCCTTCCAGGGTCACTTCTGCTTCGAGGGTCGGAAATCCCCGGGAATCGAGGATTTCTCTGGCGTGGACTCGGGAAATAGCTAAGGAGGACGGCTGCTTCATCGTGTGGTGTTGCTATTGTTTACTGCTGCGTAAGTTTGATTGCTTGGTTGCCTCATCAATTCTCAACAGGTCATCAAGCAGGGGCTGTAGTTTATCCAGAGGCCAAGCGTTCGGCCCATCACTCAAGGCATTGGCGGGATCAATATGCGTCTCCATAAATACCCCGGCAATTCCTGCCGCAACCGCCGCACGGGCCAGCAAAGGGACAAATTCCCGCTGACCGTCAGACCGGTCCCCGCCGGCTCCCGGCAACTGTACGGAGTGTGTGGCATCGAAAATGACCGGAAAACCCAGCGACTCCATCACCTGCAGCGACCGCATATCGACCACCAGGTTGTGGTACCCGAACGTCGTGCCTCGCTCGCAGAGGAAAACGTCATCACCTCCAGCAGCCACGGCTTTCTGGGCAACGGTTCGCATTTCCTGCGGCGCCATGAATTGTCCTTTTTTGATGTTCACCGGCAAACCTGTCGCTGCTGCGGCGACAATAAGATCTGTCTGGCGGCACAAAAAGGCCGGGGTTTGCAGCATATCGACAACCTGTCCTGCCAGTGTCGCCTGTTCCGGCGTATGCACATCGGTCAATACGGGAAGCCCCGTCTCCGACCGCACTGCCTCCAGTATCTGCAGTCCAGCGTCCAAGCCGGGACCTCTAAAAGAGGCCCCTGAAGAACGATTGCCCTTGTCGAAGGATGACTTGTAGATCAGCGCAATATCGAGCGCAGACGCTATTTTGGCAAGCTCTTCTGCCGTACGCAGTGCGTTTTCCCGACTTTCGATGACGCACGGTCCGACAATAAAGAACAGTCCCCCCTGCGATCCTCTGCGACTGAATATACTCACGCTGAGGCCGTATTGGAGTCCGGATGACGTAAGGCGTTCTGATGTTTTCGGGCGGCTGCCAGGAATTCGGCAAAGAGCGGATGCCCGTCGCGCGGCGTCGAATTGAACTCGGGGTGAAACTGACAGGCAACAAACCACGGGTGCGAGGGAATCTCGATCATTTCGACAAGATCGTCTGCCGATCGCCCCGACACCCGAAGACCCGCGTCTTCCAGACGCGGGCGGTACTGATTGTTCACTTCATAGCGGTGGCGATGCCGTTCAAAGATGGTATTGCGGCCGTATATTTGGGCACATAATGACTCCGGATTCAGATGGGCCTCCTGGGCTCCAAGCCGCATCGTGCCGCCCAGATCATCATCGTCACTGCGCTCCATTAGTTGGCCGTCGCCTTCAGTCCATTCGGTCACCAGCGCGACCACCGGGAAATCCCCCTTGTCGTTGAATTCGGTACTGTTTGCCGATTCCATGCCGGCGACATGACGGGCAAACTCGATCACCGCAATTTGTAGGCCGAGACAAATCCCCAGGTAGGGAGTGCCGGAGGTGCGGGCGAAATGGGCCGCGTGGATCATTCCCTCTGTGCCTCGTGCACCGAACCCCCCAGGCACCAGCACCGCATCGACACCTGACAAGACCTCGGTCGCCTCCTCAAGACTGGTCAGTTCTTCAGCGTCAACATATTTAACGACGGGTCGAACATGATTCTGGATTCCCGCATGAATGATCGCCTCAGAGAGAGACTTATAGGATTCGGTCAGCGAGACATACTTACCCACCATGGCTATCGTGAGTTCCGCCTCAGGCGACTGCATAATGCCGACGACCTCGTCCCATTCCTTGAGATCTGACTCCCGGCCGCCGAGGGCAAGATGTTTGACGACCGCATCGTCCAGGCCTTGCTCGTGGTAACGACGGGGAATCGAGTAGATATTGTCGACATCCTCAGCAGAGATGACAGACGCTTCTTCTACGTTCGTGAAAAGGGATATCTTTCGCCTTGCATCGGCCGGCAGGGGATCGTGCGCACGGCACAGGACGATGTCGGGTTGAATACCGATGCTGCGTAATTCCTTGACCGAATGCTGCGTTGGTTTGGTCTTGATCTCGCCTGCCGTCTGGAGGGCCGGAACGAGGGTCAGGTGCAGAAATATCGTATTCTCCCTGCCTCGTTCTATGCGCATCTGCCGAATGGCCTCGAGGAACGGAAGCGATTCGATATCGCCGACTGTGCCACCGATCTCGACCAGGCAGATGTCGTGATCTTTTCCAGCGGCAATAATGGACTCCTTGATCTCGTTTGTGATGTGCGGGATGACCTGCACGGTCCCGCCAAGGAAATCGCCGCGCCGTTCTTTGCGAATGACCCGCTCATATATCTGCCCGGTGGTGAAATTATTTTCCCGCCCCATTCGGGTTCGGACGAACCGCTCGTAGTGCCCCAGATCAAGATCGGTTTCAGCGCCATCATCCGTAACAAAGACCTCGCCGTGCTGGAACGGGCTCATTGTCCCAGGGTCCACGTTGATATAGGGATCCAGTTTCACCAGAGTCACTGTCAGCCCTCTCGCTTCAAGCAGCGCACCCAACGAGGCAGCAGACAGCCCTTTTCCGAGCGATGAGACGACACCGCCGGTTATGAAAGCAAATTTGGGGGGAGTTCCGTCGGACATGGTTTCCTATAATCGGAATTGATCTGAACGGGCGAGGGATCCCGGGAAATCAGCCAAGGCTGTTCCCCGCCAGCGACACCCGACGGACAGTTAGGATAACAGACGAGCCTTTTTGATACAACGGACCGACTTACTTCCACCTCTTCTCTCTCAGGTCATCGAGAAGGATCTCAATGCCCGCTTCTGAAGGGCCCGTGCTACAAAATTCATCGACGACGATCCGCGGCATCGCCGCAAATCGTCCATCGATGAAAATCAGTGGAATCCGCTCACGCTCCCAGGGTGGGACGCCGGTCTCCTGGAGGAGTTTTCGTAGCGAACGCCGGTGAGGACCGCGCCCCTGTGGCTGCACCGTTTGGGCTCCCCTGCCCCAGCGCAGCTCCACCGTTCCTGCTTCAAAAAGGGAGGCCCTCACGCCGGCTGTGCCCGCCGACGTGGCGCGAAGGGCAATGTCGGGCCCTCGGACCTCTACGGCGGCCCCCTGCCACAATTGAGCCTCTCGCGGAGCGGGACGATCTTCCAGCGCACCCGGAATTAAAAACAACCCGTCACGGTAACAACGGAACTCTGCCGCACCCACCGTCAGCTTTGGGCAGGACTGTTGACCTCCCGATTCGAGCTGCCGGACCAGTTCCCGGAGCGCTCTTTCTGAGGGAATTTGAAGATCATTTGAATCAACCCAGAACCTCAGCATGTTAAGCACTCGAGGAAGACTAAGCTGTAAAAGCGCGTCCCGCGAGACGGCGCCGAGATCCCAGAGCACATTCTGGCGGCGCTGGAGTGTGCAATGCGCCAAATCGTCCGCGGCGACATCCTCCATCAGCGCCTGCGCTTCCTGAAAGTGGCTTGCACTCCTGGCAAGCGTCTGCGCGGCGCTGGGCCAACGAGACTGAAGGACCGGGAAGATCTGTCGGCGCAGCAGATTCCGATCGTATGCCTCGTCCGAGTTAGAGGGGTCACAAATGGTGGGCAGGCCACGTTCGGTTACCCAGTCTGCTAGACGCTCCTTCGGTACATCCAGAAGGGGCCGCACTACCTTTAGGCCATACATGCGCTGAAACGGCCGTATGGCGCCCAGGCCCCGTACAGATGCGCCCCGCATTAATCGAAAGAACAGTGTTTCACCCTGGTCGTCTAGGTGGTGGCCCGTCACCAGTAGACCTTCGGACTGAATCATCCGCGCGAACCATTGATATCGCAGTTCCCGAGCCCGGGCCTCACCCGACTTCCCGCTGGACCTGCCTTGCGTCCGCGCACAATGTTCCTCGGACGAGAACTTATAGGACTCGAAAGGCACCGACAGGTCGCTACAAAATTGGCTGCAGTGAGCCTCCCAGGTATCTGAATCTGGGGTCCAGTCATGGTTGACATGCAAGGCTCGGATCCGCAACCCGAGATGGGTGCGCAGCGAGACCACCAGCGACAGTAATGCCGTGGAATCAATGCCGCCGCTGAATGCGACGTTAATCGCGTTATGCTTGTGTGGCTCGAGCACACCCCAGACCACCCTTTGCAGGGAATCCAGTTCCTCAGGCGGCTCAGGACTCGTCTTTGAATCGTCCAAATGAGCGTAACCTCTTGTCACGCTCGCGCAACAACTCCTCGGTCGCCAGGGAGTCCAACGCGTGCAGTTGTTCTCGAATCACGACCCGGAGTTGATCAGCGGTTTGATCGGGATCGCGATGCGCGCCTCCGAGCGGCTCTGATACCACTTCGTCGACAAGCCCGGTCTGCTTCAGACTCTCCGAGGTAATTTTCATGGCAGTCGCAGCTGTCTGGGCTTTATCGGCACTCTTCCAAAGAATGGACGCACAGCCTTCCGGGCTGATGACCGAATAAGTCGCATACTGCAACATCACCAAACGGTCGCACACCCCGATCGCGAGAGCACCGCCCGAACCCCCTTCTCCGATAACTGCCGAGATAATGGGCACTTTAAGCCCCGCCATCAATGCGATGCTCTGAGCGATTGCCTCGCTCTGACCGCGCTCTTCGGCGCCGATACCGGGGTAAGCGCCAGGGGTATCAATCAGGGTGATGACCGGCAGGCGAAACCGTTCGGCCATTCGCATCAAGCGCTGTGCTTTGCGATAGCCTTCGGGACTGGGCATCCCGAAATTTCTTCGCACTTTTTCTTTAGTGTCTCGACCTTTCTGATGCCCCACCACCATCACACCCTGACCACCAAACCGCGCGAGCCCGCCGACAATAGCGGGATCATCAGCGTACATCCGGTCCCCCGACAGCTCCTGAAAATGTGAAAAGATCCGCGAGATATAGTCAAGCGTATGCGGGCGTTGCGGGTGCCGCGCCAGCTGAGTGATCTGCCAGGCATCCAGGGAGGCAAAGATTTCGCGGGTCAACTTGCGACTCTTGGTTTCCAGCCGCTCAATTTCGCGATGGAGGTCAAGTTCCCCGTCCACGTCGACACGCCTTAACTCGTCTATCTTGGCCTCGAGCTCGACGATAGGCTGTTCAAAATCTAGTGAACTACTCATTCCGGGCTATTTTACTCCGGCAAATCAAAGGACAGGCGATCAGGCGGCTTTACTGCCGCCAGCGTGCACACGTTTGTCTATTTTGCCAAATTCATACTTGATTGCGGATTCACCCGCGAAGTTGATCAGGCTATCGAATAATTCGGGCTCCGGCCGTAACCGCCATTGTTCTCCCAATCTGATCGACAGGCTGTCCCCGTCAGGGTTCTTGTAGTTAACCGTCACGCTCGTTGCCCCGGGGGTAAAGGGACGAAGGAGTGACTTCAGCTCATCAGCGGCTGTTCCCGCATCGAGAACCTCGGGAAGTGTGATTCGAAGTTCGGACAGGCGCTCCGTACGGAATACTTCCAAAGCCCACATCCCGTCGGCTTTCAGTGCGAGAAGACCCGATCGGTCGTCAGTCCCGGTGGTGCCCCTGACTAGCACGAGCCCCTTTGCACTCAACGTGCTCCTGGCTTCTGAGAAAAGACCCGGGGAAACGCTGACATCAGCATAACCAGAGCCGTCATCCAGCCTGAAGAATGCAGCCGTTTCGCCCTTGCGATTCTGGAATGTCCTGACCTCCTGAACCAAGCCGGCAAGCGTTGCGGTTTTTTCTGAATGATGCGCCGTCTGTGCAATCGGGACCGCCCCTATTGCCCGCAGCTCGGTTCTGTGGTGCTCAATCGGATGGCTCGTCAGATAAAACCCGAGGCTGGCGCGCTCCATCTCAAGCCGCCTACGCGGCGACCAGGCGTGTCCGGGCGGCGCTGCGAGCACGACCTCGTCGACGGACGGCATTCCAAACATGTCGTTCTGTCCTGATGAAGCATTGCTGCTCTGTTGTCCTGCTGCATCGAGCGCCTGAGGCAGCTGGTAGTCCAGATGAGAACGCTCCACACCCAGAGAATCCAGCGCGCCGGATCGAATCAACGCTTCGAGTGTCTTTTTGTTTACTTTTTGAGAGTCGATGCGCCGACAAAGCGATAACAGATCCCGGTATGCACCGTTCTGGGCTCGCTCACTGAGGATGTCTTCAAGCGCTTTCTCTCCAACCCCCTTAATCGCGCCCAGTCCGTACACGATAGAACCGTCCTCAGCCACGGAGAATTTCAGTTCGCCGCGATTAATGTCGGGAGGAGCGATATCGAGGCCCATCGACTTCGCCTCTCGGACCAGGATGACCACTTTGTCGGTATGCTCCATGTCCGCGGACAGCGCCGCAGACATAAACTCAGCCGGGTAATACGTTTTCAACCAGGCTGTCTGATAACTTAATAATGCATATGCTGCGGAGTGGGATTTGTTAAACCCATAACCGGCAAACTTCTCGATAAGGCTGAAAATATGGGCCGCGCTCCCCTGCGCGATGCCGCGTTCGGTTGCGCCGTCGATGAAGATCTCGCGCTGACGCTCCATTTCCTCGGGCTTTTTCTTCCCCATCGCCCGTCGAAGCAGATCCGCTGATCCCAGGCTGAAACCGGACAGCTCCCGGGCAATCTCCATTACCTGCTCCTGATAGAGAATTACCCCGTAGGTGGGTTCCAGCACCGACTGGATTCGGTCGTGCAGGTACACGACCGGTTCGCGGCCATGTTTTCGATTAATGAAGTCATCCACCATCCCGGACTGTAGAGGACCTGGTCGGAACAGGGCGACCAGGGCGACCAGCTCCTCAAACTGATCAGGCTGAAGACGTTGAATCAGTTCCTGCATTCCCCGTGATTCCAATTGGAATAACGCCGTTGTCTTTCCGGTGCAGATCAGTCGATAGACTTTTGAATCATCGGGCGTTAACGCCTCCAGATCGATCGGCGGTTCGCCCTTCTTTTGGCGAGTCTCATTCGCCAGGATCGTCGCCCAATCAATGACGGTCAATGTACGCAGCCCGAGGAAGTCAAACTTCACAAGCCCGATCGCTTCCAGATCATCCTTATCAAATTGGGTCACCGCCTGGGTCATTCCGGGCTCCCAGTACAGGGGCGAGAATTCGGCGATTGCCTCCGGCGCGATGACGAGCCCACCGGCATGTTTGCCGGCGTTCCTTGGCAGCCCCTCCAGTCGTCGCCCATTGTCGATCAATTGCGTTACCTCGGCCTCGTTGCGATACCGACGACGCAATTCGTCGTCCTGCGCAAGGGCTTTCTCCAGCGTCATGCCAACTTCAAACGGAACCAATTTCGCCAGCGTGTCGCAAAATCCGTAAGGCATGCCCATAACGCGTCCCACATCGCGGACCACGGCCCGGGCTGCCAGCGTGTTGTAGGTGATGATCTGGGCGACTTTTTCAGCGCCATAACGACCGCTGACATACTCAATGACGCGATCACGGCCCACCATGCAGAAGTCGATGTCGAAGTCAGGCAGTGAGACCCGCTCCGGATTGAGGAAGCGTTCGAATAGAAGGCCGTGTGCGATCGGATCAAGGCGGGTAATGCCGAGCGCAAAGGCCACGAGGGATCCGGCACCGGATCCCCGGCCGGGCCCCACCGGCACACCGTTGTCTCGAGCCCATTGCACAAAGTCGGCGACGATCAGGAAATATCCGGCAAATCCCATTCGATTGATCGTCTCGATTTCAGTATCAAGACGATTCTGATATACCTCACGCTCTCCGAGGGAGGTCTTTTGCTGATAGTCAATCAACCCCTTCTGCGCCTGGGCTTTCAATATGTTCTCTGTACTGCTGTCATTGCCAGCCTCATACTGCGGCATGTGCGTGGTGTCAAAATCGATGAATACGTTGCATCGCCGGGCAATCTCGATCGTGTTTTCGACCGCACTGGGTAGATCTGAAAAAGCGCGGGCCATCTCTTCTGGCGTTCGCAAATATTGCTCAGCTGTAAATGCCCGGGGCCGGCGAGGGTCATCCAGAACCCGGCCCTGATGAATACAAGTCCTGATCTCGTGGGCCTCGAAATCGCCCGCCGAGATGAAGCGAACGGCGTTGGTCGCGACAAGAGGCGCATTTTCGCGTGCGGCCATCTCCAGAGCACGGGCCTCATACTCTTTTTCACCCGGCCGGCTAGTACGGGTAATCTCGATGAAGAAGTTTCCTTCAAAGGTTTTTTGGTAGCGTCTGAGCAGTCCCGCTGCCTCCCTTGAGTGTCCTGCCATGAGAGCCCGGCCAATGTCGCCATCCATTCCCCCTGACAGTCCAATGAGGCCTTTACCAATGCCGTCCAGATGGTCGCGTTCGACCGACAACGAGTGCCCGGATCTGGGCTGGGTGTAGATATCGGTTAAAAGGTGACTCAGGGCCTGGAAGCTCTGGTTATTTCGGCATAGCAGACCAATTTGACCTGCCGGTATGCCGGAGCCCTTTTCACCGACCTCAAGATGAACACCAAATAACGGCTTGATCCCTGCAGCTAGGCACGCTCGATAGAACTTGATTGCGGCGTAAACGTTCGAGACATCGGTCATGGCCACTGCGGGCATGCCCGCCTGTCCCGCCGCCTCCGCCAGTTCCCCGATCCGGGCGATCCCGTCCACCAGGGAGTACTCCGTATGGACGTTCAGATGAACGAAAGGCGTTGTCATGACGGTTGCGCCGCCGATCCGATCCCCGAACTCGACTGCGGGCCACCCTTTGATAGGGAAGCATTCCTCACAGGACGGAAGGAAAACCGATGCTCGGCGCATGGGCCGCAGCGTTCGAGGGCGTGTAGATGCACAGGAGTAGGATACCCTTTGTGGTGACGAAAACCATATTCGGGGTACTTCTCATCCAAATCCACCATATATCGATCACGGAACACTTTGGCCAGGATAGAGGCCGCTGACACCGGCCTTTCAGTGGCGTCAGCACGGGGTTGCGCGGCGCCCGGCCAGGGTAATTGCGGCGTAAAACTGCCGTCAACGACAACAAACCCCGGCGCGCGCCGAAGCCCAAGGACGGCACGGCGCATGGCAACAAGCGTAGCCTGGTGGATATTCCACCGGTCAATCTCGAACGGACTTGCGGCGCCTATAGACCAGGCGAGCGCGTCCTCGCGGATAGCGCGGCTCGCCTTTTCACGATTGCGTGCCGAAAGTCTCTTCGAGTCCTTGATACTCTCATATTGGAAATCCGGTCCCAGGATGACCGCGGCCGCGACGACGGGACCCGCGAGGGGTCCACGGCCGGCCTCATCCACCCCGGCAAGATGCGACGGATCCTTTTGGCTCATGAGCGCTGCGCCGTGTCCAGGATTGCGTCGACAATGCGGTTGTTGGTATCCAGGTTCAATGTTCTTTGGATAGCGACGAGCGCATCCCGCATTCTTTTGGTGTCCAGCCCCTCAGCAAGCAGACGTTGAACTGCGGGAACCAGGTTCTCCTTGGTTGCATCCTGCTGAAGAAATTCAGGTACCAATGGCGTCGGCATCAAGTGATTGGGCATAGACACTGTTCGGGTCGATGCCAACGCAGTGGCAATTCGATAGGAAAGCCCCGAAACGCGATAAGCCACTACCATTGGGCACCCCACCAGCGCCGCCTCAAGCGCTGCTGTGCCGGAGGCCAGTAACGCTGCGTCGCTGGCTGAAAGGCATTCGCGGGCGTTGCCGTTCACTAACTGGACCCTTGTCGTCAGCCCTTCGAGCGATACCAGACCCAGAAACTGCTCTTTGATCCTGTCACTCGCAAAGGGGATGAGGAAGGAGAGGTTGGGATCGGTCTCGGCCAAAGCCCGGATGGAGGCGACGAACGGTGCTGATAGGTGCCGAATCTCAGACTCCCGACTTCCCGGGAGAACCGAAAGGATTTTGCCGTCCAGGTCGAGATTCAGCAGCTTCCTGCAGGCTATCTTGGACAGGCCGGCAGTCTCTCGTGCCGCCGGGTGCCCTACGAATGTGGCCCGAATTCCATGCCTCCTATAGAAGTCTTCCTCAAACGGGAACAGGACCAGAATGCGATCGACTGCCTTGGCGATTTTCTTTACCCGGTAACTTCTCCAGGCCCAGACCGTCGGGCTGACGAGATGAACGACGGGAATGCCCGATTTGCGTAGTCGCCGTTCAAGGTTCAAGTTAAAGTCAGGCGAGTCGATACCCAGGAAAAGGTCAGGGGGATTACGCCTGAAGTCCTGAATCAGGCCTTTTCGGACTTTGAGGGCGTTTGGAAGTTTCCGGAACAGGTCTTCAACCCCCATGATAGAGAGATCATGGATATCGCAGACAGATTCGAGACCCAGAGCGCCCAACTCCGGCCCCCCGATGCCCCACAATTCAAGGGAAGGTTCTCGCTCCAGCAGGGCTGAAACCAGACCACCACCCAAGCGATCTCCAGACGGCTCAGCAGCGACGACTCCGAGGCGAAAGCGCGGCGGCACCAGCAGGCCTCAGCGGATTACGCCCCGCTCTGATTGCGAGAGAAATTCCAGGAAATCCTCTGCCTCGGGCGATGAGGGTTGCGCTTGTGCTCCGGCCCCCTGGGGACCTTGACCGGTCTTTCCTCGGAACTTTCGCCGATATATTTCACGAAGTTCCAGAATGACGTTTTCGCCGAAACCCCGACGCCGCAATCCTCTGACGTTGAGGCCGTAGGTTTTGGCTGGGTTACCGGCAACGATGAGGTAGGGCGCGACATCCTGAAGGCAGACCGTTCCGATGCCCATCAGCGAGTGCCGTCCAACGCGACAGAATTGATGGACCAGGGTAAATCCGCCCAAGATAGCGTAATCACCGACATCGACATGTCCGGCCAGGCTGGCGCCGTTGGCAAAAATGATGTGATCACCCAAAGTACTGTCATGAGCAATATGGCTGTACGCCATCAAAAAATTATGGTTACCCACCCGGGTAATGCCCGTTCCCCTGGCTGAAGTGGAGCCGCGGTTGAGCGTCACATACTCACGGATGACGTTCGAATCGCCAATCTCAAGACGGGTAGGTTTGCCGTCGTAGCCCGCAAACTGCGGATCGTCCCCGATTGAGGCAAAAGAATGGATGCGGTTATCCCGACCGATCCGGGTACCCGATCGGACCACCACGTGAGAGTCGATGCGGGTCCCCCGCCCGATTGTGACATCCTCTTCGATAACACAGAACGGTCCGATCTCAACGTCCTGTGCGAGATTGGCGCCGGGGTCGACGATCGCCCGGTCGCTAATCACTCAATTGGCCTATGGGTAAAGAGGACATCCGATGAGCATACGAGCTTACCGGACACCGAAATCGTACCAGAGCATTTCCAAAGCGCCCGGCGCTGACTCTCGAGCGCGACCTCGATAATCAACTGATCTCCCGGTTCAACGGGCGCCTTGAATCGCGCCTTGTCCACCCCGGCAAAAAGGTAGACGTTCTTCTGGCTGGCTTTCGCATCAATAATCAGGCTCACCAGAATCGCTGACGCTT
This sequence comes from Pseudomonadota bacterium, assembly GCA_016845525.1. Classification (GTDB taxonomy): domain Bacteria; phylum Pseudomonadota; class Gammaproteobacteria; order Arenicellales; family UBA868; genus UBA868. The sequence continues at coordinate 16,942 of JAERSQ010000171.1, read as the reverse complement.
GCGCAATACTCTCCAGCATGAGGACCCCGGGAAACACGGGCCTATGCGGAAAATGCCCATCGAAGAATGGCTCGTTGGCCGTTACGTTCTTTAAAGCACGAAGCCGCTCTCCGGGAACGACGTCCAGCACCCGGTCAACCAGCAAAAAAGGGTAGCGATGCGGAAGGATCTCCCGAATTCGGTGTATGTCTATCTTCGTGTCCACGGGTATGTAAAAAACGCCTGAGGCAGTAGCAAAAATGGGTCGTTAATGGCTGGCCCGATTATCCGGAGATCTTCCGGTTTACGGAAGCTCGGCAAGTCGGTCCAGAACAAGATCGGTAATGTTGATCGCGTCGCTGACGTACACAGCCTGCTCGACGATGAGGTCGTATTCCTCAGCTCTCGCAAGTTCGACAATGACCTCGCGCACCAATGCCTGAAGCTTAGCCAATTCTTCATTACGCCGAAGATTGTAGTCCTCTCTCAGCTCTTGCTGATCCCGCGCCAGACGACGTTTCAGGTTTTCAATCTCCCGTTGTCGGGCTTGAGCAGATGTCGCCTCCATGACCAGGATGTTTTTCTCCAGGTCAGTCTCCATGGCCTGAATCTGGTCGTGGCGTCCATTCAGTTCCCCCTCCCGTGAGCGGAATTCATCCGCCAGTGCGGCGAATGCAGTTGCTCCTTGAGGTGCCTGTTCGATCAGCCGTACGGGATCGACAAATCCGATTTTGGAAGCGCTTTGGGCGAGGGATGGAGCCGAAAACAGCGCAAAGCTCATGACCCCCGCATAAAGCATGGCTGGGAGAGAAGTGCGGAAAAACGTGGGCATGATCAAAGACATCCTGATAGGTAATTTGTACGGTTAGCGCAGAAGCGAGCCAAGCGTGAACTGAATCCGCTTGACGTCATCACCGGGTTCATCATTCAACGGTTGCGCCAAAGTGAGGGAAATCGGACCTACGGGAGAGAACCAGTGGAATCCGGCGCCCACGCTTAAGCGCATGTCTACCAGGTCAAAATCGCTGCTTGACGCAAACACCTGGCCAGCATCCGCGAACAGGCTGAGCCGTTTATCGTTGTCTTCCTGCAGCCCGAACACCGGAAAGTACATCTCGATTCCAGCCACCGTCCGGATGCCGCCTCCCAGTGGCGCCGCGTCCACGCCCGTGCTCACCGGGCCCAAAGAACGCGCTTCAAAGCCTCGCACACTACGGGCCCCGCCGGCGTAGTAGTTCTTGAAGAACGGCAACTCGTCCAAATCCCCGTATCCGTCGCCGTATCCGACGTCCCCACGCATATTTAAGATGAGTCGACCGACCAGTTGCCGATACCAACTTCCCCGGACCGAAATCTTGTAGTACTCAAGATCGCTCCCCGGAATGCCTATCTCTGCCGAAATCTTTCGAAAAGACCCGCGGCGGGGAAAGAAAATGCTGTCCCGGGTATCCTTCGAAAACCCAGTTGAGAGATTGAAGTTCAGCGTGTCCGGGTATCGATCGATAAATGACTGGTACTCAGGTGGCGTCGATGAGGTTGCAGCGAGGCTGATATCCTCGATTGCCCCGCTAAGACTGAGCGCGTTGTACTCAGACATCGGAATGCTATAGCGGATACCGCCGCCAGTGGTTTCTGACGTGTAATCCGCCGTTGTCACCGAATCGGTGTCAATTTTTTCACGGTTAATGAATAAAGCGCGGCTCACCCCTTCCGCCGTGTGGTACGGATTGCGGTATTCGATATCAAAAGTCTGATCCACTTTGGATACCTCTGCCGCTACGTTGAGCTCACGCCCCGTACCAAAGAGATTGCCGCGGTGCACTTCCGCAACCACGAAGAGTCCGTCCGAATCCTCATAACCGGCACCAAACATGAAGTTCCCGGTAGCCCGTTCCTTAACAACGACCGCGAGATCCACCTGGTCAATCGACCCCGGGACCGCAGTCAGGTCGATATTGACATCATCAAAGAACCCCAGACGCGCGATCCTTTCACGCGAACGCCGTAACTTTTCGGCTGAGAAGACGGACGATTCAAGCTGGCGCATCTCCCGCCGGATCACTTCATCGAGCGTCGCCTGGTTGCCGCTGATGTTGATTTTCCGGACGTAGACCAGGGGGCCGGGATCAACGGCGAAAACGAAATCTACCCGGTAATCCGCCTCATCAATTTCGGTGATGGCATTGACATTGGCAAACGCATAACCATGGTCAGCGAGTTTGCTTTCGATAGCCGATCGCGACGCGACAAGGTCGGTTTGGGAAAAAGGCTGGCCACTTGGCATGGAGATAAGCCCCAGCAACTCCTCTGCCGAAAAGCCTCCCCCGCCCTCAACGTTGATCTGGCCGACCCGGAACAACTCTCCTTCCCGGAGCGCGAAGGTAATAAAAATATCCTGCTTGTTCTGACTGATGGTCACATCAGAGGAAAGCAATTCAAAGTTCATGTATCCCCTGTCGAGGTAAAAACTCCGCAATGTTTCCGAATCAGCGAGCAGTTCCTCTTTGGAGTACTGGCCGATCTGGGAGATGAAACTGTGCCAGCGCTCCTCTCCAAGCGAAAGCTCAGAGAGCAGTCCCTTATCCGAGAATACTTCGTTGCCCACAATATTGATCTCTCGAATACGTGCCACACGACCTTCATCAATGGTCAGCGACACTGAGACGCGACTCACGTCAACCGGCGTAACGACCGCATCAACGGTAGCGGAATACCGGCCTTTTGCGAAGTATTGCTCTTCGATAGCCTGAACCAACTGCTCCAGGAGCGGCTCGCGAAAGATGCGCCCTTGCGTGACGCCTACTTGCGCCAGAGCTTTCTCAATCGTCTCATCGTCGATGTCCTTGTTCCCACTGAAATCCACATCCGAGATGGCAGGTCGTTCCGAGACCACCACAATGAGAATGTCGTCTTGCCGCCGAATCTCGACGTCCTGAAAGAATCCCGTCGCAAATAATGCCTTGATGGACTGGTTGATCAGGGCCTCGTCGGCGACGTCTCCGACCTTAACGGGCAAATAGTTGAAGATCGTGCCGACCTCAATATTCTGAGCACCGTCAACCCGAATATCCTCCACCACGAACTCGGCTGCCGCGGGGCCGGAAAAGAGAATGATTCCCAACGCTGCCGCCAGCGGCGCCACGCGTCGCAGGGAAGATCTGAATGAATCGAAGAGGTTGGTCATTGGAGCAGGCTCAGAAAGTCATTATAAAACGCCAGACCCATTAACAGCACAATAAATGCGATCCCGAATTGCTGCCCCCACAACATCACCCTTTCGGGAATCGGCCGTCCCAAAACGCCTTCTGCCGCAAAATAGACCAGATGACCCCCATCCAGCACTGGAATTGGAAGCAAATTTATGATCCCGAGGCTAACGCTGAGGACGGCGAGAAAAGCCAGGAACTGGGTGAAGCCGAGGCTCGCCGATTGCCCAGCAAATCTGGCGATTGAGACCGGTCCGCTCAGATGCTCTCGTGAGGCGCTGCCGGTCAGCATCTTACCGAAAAGCCGTACGGTTAAGGAAGACATCATCCAGGTTGTTTCTACCCCTCTCACTGCAGCTTCCAATGGGCCATAACGGACTCGCGTGATGTGTTCGCTGAGATCAATACTCGTAGGCCCATAGATCCCGATCCGTCGAATCGTCGTGCCTTCAACCAGCTTAAAGTCGGCAATAACCGGAATCGCGATAATTGTGCCGTTCCGCTCTACGGATAAAGTGATCTTTTCAGCTGTCCCCATTGCGATCTTTCTAACAAGATCCCCCCAATCTGTGACGGCAATGCTGTCAACCGCCAATATGAGGTCATCCTCCAATATCCCGGCGCGCTCTGCGGGACCGCTTTCAACGACCCCGGCCACTTTCGCCTCGGGGACCGGCAGTTCAGGTGAAATACCTAGCACGCTCGACAGTACCGCTGGATCGAAAGAGCGATCGTTCTCCTGGCCGAGCGCTACGCGCAAGGTTTTCAGGCCAACGGACGGTCTGTCGATGATGAAAGACAATTCCCCGGAAGTAGCCGCCCGCCCCAGGAGATACAGGCGCTGCTCGGACCATCCTCGGACGGGGCGGTTATCAACGGACACGATTTTATCGCCCGGCTCAAAGCCTGACTGCTCTGCGATGCTTCCGGGTGTTACTGCCCCAATGACGGGTTTCAGATCCTCAGTCCCCATCATGCCGATACTCCAATAGATCAGAACGGCCAGCACCAGGTTCGCGGCGGGACCTGCCAAGACGATCAGAGATCGTGTTGCGAGCGGCTTGCAGTTAAATGCCTGATCCCGTTCTGCAGCGCTGACCTCTCCCTCGCGTTCATCCAACATGCGCACGTAGCCGCCCAGGGGGATTGCTCCAATAGCGTATTCGGTTGCGGTGGGATTTTTTTGCCAGCTCCAGATCGTTTTGCCGAAACCGACTGAGAATTTGAGGACGCGGACACCCAACCAGCGGGCAACAATAAAATGACCGAATTCGTGGAAGCTGACGAGCACGGCAACCGCAACAAGGAAAAACAACGCGTTATTCAGAAAATCCATGGGGCGTTAATTCTACTGCGCTAAGGTTGACGCTCAGTGCAGAATCCGACGGATGATGTCGTCGGCCGCGATGCGCGCCTCCCGATCGATCCCGATCACCTGGGCAAGCTCAGTAACCTCCCCCGGCTCATGCCTCTGGAGGATTCTGTCAACTATCTCAGGGATGAACCCGAATTCGATTCGACTGTCCAAAAAGGCCTGAACAGCCACTTCATTTGCAGCGTTGAGGACGATGGGCGCGCTGCGACCTTCCTTTGCGGCCTGTCGGGCAAGCTTGAGACTCGGAAAACGTTCAAGGTCAGGCAGTTCAAACTGCAGTTGGCCGACCTCGGTGAGATCGATCCCCGCAACTCCAGAAGGTGCTCTCTCCGGGTACGCCAGTCCATGAGTGATGGGGACGCGCATATCGGGGCTCCCCATCTGCCCGATTAACGATCCATCACTGAAATGGACCACGGAGTGCACTACGCTCTGCGGGTGAATAATGACCTCAACCTGGCTCTCGTCCAAGCCGAACAAAGTACAGGCTTCGATCAGTTCAAGGCCTTTATTCATCAGTGTGGCCGAATCTATCGAGATTTTCGGCCCCATATTCCAAGTCGGATGTGCCAGCGCTTCATTCGGGGTTGCCTTGGCGATCCCCGAAGCGGGCGTCCTGAGGAACGGGCCGCCGGAAGCTGTTAGCGCAATGCGGGAGACGCCAGGCCCTTCCGGACCTGCACAGATGCCCCGTCCCGCAGCAACATCTCGCTGTGCCTCGAGCGGCAAGCACTGGAAAATAGCGTTGTGCTCACTATCGATAGGCAGCAGGCATGCTCCCGATTGGGCAGCGGCGGCGCGTAGGAGCTGACCACACATGACGAGCGGTTCCTTGTTCGCAAGGAGGACTCGCTTTCCCGCTCTCACGGCTGCCAGCGTCGATTGGAGGCCAGCAGCGCCAGAGACACCTGAAATCACGGTGTGCACATCGGGGTGGGTAGCCGCCGCCACCAGACCCTCGTCACCTCCCACATAATAATCGGCTTGGGACTCTGGAGAAAAATCTAAACCGGCATCCTCGGCTGATTGGGGTGCGGCAGCCACCAAAGCTGGAGAAAACTCGTCGACGAGCTTTCCCAACGCGTCGATCTGTTTCCAGCCTGTCAAACTGACCACCCTGAACCGGGTTCCCTGCAGTCGAAGTACCTGCAGCGCGCTCGTCCCGATCGACCCCGTCGCCCCGAGCACTGCCACACCGATTGGATCACCCATAAAATTCTGCGCACCCCATTAAAAAAGCAGGCTCAAGCCGGAAAAAACAGGAATAGCGCCGAGTAGACTGTCGAGTCGGTCCAGCACACCGCCGTGTCCCGGCAATAAAGTGCCGCTGTCCTTTTTCCCGCTAGTCCGTTTAAGGATGCTCTCGAAAAGATCCGCCAGAATCGCTGCAACCGCCACGAGTGCGAGTGTGCCGAAGATCATTCCCGGATGGAAAGGCAGCGCAAACAACCAGAAAATTGCTGCACCGGTCGATACCGCCAGCATGAATCCTGCCACCGCCCCCTCCCAGGTTTTTCCCGGGCTGATCAAGGGTGCGAGCCGAGACCGGCCGAAACTCCGACCTCCCAAATACGCCCCAATGTCTCCAACCCAGACAACCACAAGGACCGTCAGTAGCAATAGTGCGCCCTGATTGGGTTGTCCGTGAAGGTAGGGTATCAGCCCCAACGCGGGAGTAACGGTGAAGAATCCCAAAAGGGATCCTGGTGAAAGAGATGGACGGGTTTTTCTAATCACTGAGGCTCCAACCCAGGCGAGCAGGCCCGCCCACAGTGTCGCGACGAGAGCGACCGCGAAGGCGCTGTTTTCGAAGAGCACCCAAAGCAGCAGAACCCCCATCGCGAGGAGTAAAGCATATCCCCGTCTAAAGGCGGCCCCTGGTATTTGGCTGCGGAGATTCACCCATTCGAGGCCGGCTAAGAAGCCTATTACCGCTGCGATCCCGGCGATAGCGAACGTGGGTAAGAAAAATAGCGCAAAGAGCGCGGCGCAGGCAAGCACCAGTCCGGTAAGAACTCTCGTACGGAGCATCAGGGGGTTCTGGGCTGGGCCTCTATTTGATCACCCGTCTGTCCAAACCTGCGCTGTCGAGTTTGGAATCTTGCTACGGCCTCCCAGAAGACGCTTTCGTCAAAATCTGGCCATAGTGTGTCAGTGAAGACCAGTTCCGTATAGGCTAACTGCCACAACAGAAAATTACTCAGCCGTACCTCACCCCCAGTCCGAATGAGAAGATCAGGATCCGGCAAATCATACGTGCTCAAGGCATTTTGCAGAGCGCTTTCGGTAATCCCGTCAGGGGTGATCTTGTTTTGCATACAGGATTCGGCCAGCGATCGGGCAGCGAGCACCAACTCCTGACGGGCTCCGTAGTTCAGAGCAATGGTCAGGGTCAGTTTCGCGTTGCTGGACGTTTTTTCTACTGCTTCGTCAATCGTCTTTGCCAGCTTGTTGCCGAAGGATGACGGATCCCCGATGACATTGAGTCTCACCCCTTTCTCATGCAGGCGATCCAATTCCTTCTCCAACGAGAGCGCAAGTAGCTGAGTCAGAAAACGGACTTCCTCGTCTGGCCGGCGCCAGTTTTCACTGCTGAACGCAAAAAGTGTGAGGTAGGGAATTCCGGCATCACCACACAGTGCAGTTGCGGTACGGGCAGCCTCGACTCCTCGCCGGTGGCCTTGGACTCTGGCTTGACCACGCGCCTTTGCCCACCGGCCGTTGCCGTCCATGATGATGGCAACGTGCTGTGGGAGTCCGGCGGTGGGGGAGTGCACATCCCCTGTTAAGGGACTCGACGACTCTGAATCTGAGGGCGCGCTCAACCTCAGACCTCCATTACCTCGGCTTCTTTCTCCGCAACGAGGCTGTCGATCCGTGCTACCGACTGATCCGTCAGCTCCTGCATCTGGGTCTCTGCGCGCTTCTCTTCATCCGAACCAATCAGTTTCTCTTTTACCAGCTCGCGAAGATCACCTAATGCGTCCCGCCTGATATTACGGATAGCAATTTTCCCGTTTTCACCTTCTTGTCTGACGACTTTCGTCATCTCTTTACGGCGTTCCTCGGTGAGTGCTGGCAGTGGAATTCGGATCACCTCACCCGCCGTGACGGGATTCAGTCCAAGCTCTGACTCCATGATCGCTTTCTCGATGACCGGAATCATGCTTTTCTCCCAAGCCTGGATAACAAGCGTTCTGGCGTCTCCGACGCTCACCGTGGCGGCTTGGCCGATCGGGACGGAACTTCCGTAGTAGTCAACCTGAATATGGTCCAAGAGCGCAGTGCTCGCGCGCCCTGTCCGAATTCTTGAGAACTCCGTCGCGACGGACTCTGTACTTTTTTGCATGCGGACTCTTGCGTCCTCGAGAATTTCATCAATCATGGTCACCCCCTAAAACATCCACCAGTGTGCCCACAGATTCTCCCTTGATCGCGCGCTCCAGATTACCATCGACCCCCAGATCGATAACGCGAACGGAGAGGTCATTGGCGCGACATAGAGTAAATGCCGTTGCGTCCATTACTTGAAGCTGATTGGAAAGGGCAAAGTCATAACTGATGTGATCATAACGCACCGCATCCGGGCGCTGTTCGGGATCATCGCTGAAAACGCCATTCACGCGGGTTGCTTTGACCACAGTATGGGCTCCCAGTTCCAGCGCCCGCAGACAAGCGGTCGTATCCGTCGTGAAGAACGGGTTTCCCGTTCCACCCGCCAGAATCACGACCACGCCCTGGTCCAACCAGGCGCGTGCGGAATCGGGGTGGTATTGGTCGAGTATTCCGCCAATGGGAAACGCGCAGGCTGATTCAGCGTCCATCCCCGCCTCCCTGAATGCGTCGCGCAGCGCGAGGGCGTTCATCGCTGTTGCAAGCATTCCGATCTGGTCACCGGTGACCCGACCAATGGAGGTTGGCAGGTTTCTGCCGCCGCGGAAAAAATTTCCACCACCTACAACAACGGCGACTCCATTCGCGCTGCGTTGAGCGCGTTTCAGTTCCCGTGAGACCGCTGTCAGACGCGCAGCGCTGAATCCCGCTCCGCCCTCACCCGCTAGGTATTCGCCGGAAAACTTGACGAGAAAACGGTTGGGCGTGACGTCACCGTTTTCTTTCACGACTTAACCGCCCTGGGCCTGAGCCATAACCTCTGCGACAAAGTCATCGGAACGCTTTTCTAGACCTTCCCCCACTTCGAAGCGGTGCATGGAGAGTACGCAAGCGCCATTCGCCGAGAGCAGTTCGCCTACGGTCTGATCCGGATTCTTGACGAATGCCTGCCCGACTAAAGTATTTTCTTTCAGAAATTTGTTTATCCGGCCGGAAACCATTTTCTCAACAATCTCGTCCGGCTTACCGCTTTCGGCTGCCTGAGCGGAATAAATATCACGCTCTCTTTGAAGGACGTCTGCGGGCATGGCGCTTTCGTCAATACAAACCGGGCGGCTGGCGGCGACGTGCATCGCGATGTCCCGCCCGACTTCCCCTATTTCGGGGGTATCCAGCTGAACCAGCACACCGATCCGGGATCCATGCACATAACCGGCCAGCGTGCCGGTCTCCCCTTCGATTAATTCAAAACGACGCAAAGAAATGTTCTCACCGATCTTGGCGATAAGTTCCTGCCGGGCGGCCTCGACCGTTTTCCCCGAACTTAATTCCAGTTGGGACACGTCTTCGATCGAATCAGGACGGTCCCGCAACAAAACGCCCGAAACCGCTTTGGCGAAACCCTTGAAGGACTCATCCTTAGCGACGAAGTCTGTTTCGCAGTTCACCTCGACCAGCACGGCCGACGAACCTTCTTCGCCTATACCCAGTTCGACTATCCCTTCCGCGGCAATTCTGCCGGACTTCTTCTCAGCGCTGGCTGCCCCCTTCTTCCTCAACAGCGCAATGGCTTCATCAAGGTTTCCGTCCGTCTCGGTGAGTGCTTTCTTGCACTCCATCATCCCGGCTCCGGTACGTTCGCGCAGGGCCTTAACTTCGGTCGCTGTGATTGCCATTTTGCTTCCTCTAGAAATTTAACTTAGCCGGACGACCTAACTTGTGGCATCTTTCGCCGTCTCAGCGTCGGTACTGCTACCCGGCTCTGCAACAGCGCTCGGGTCAGTAACCCCGTCTGCTATGGACGCTGCCTCTTCTGTTTCAGCTGTTTCAGCTGCTTCAGTTACAGCGGGTGCTGCCGGGGCGGGTTCATCCGCTTTGGACGAAGTCGGGCCGGGAAGGCCGGCGCTGACAGCTGCCGGAGCACCGGACTCATCTGAGATTTCGACATAGTCATCCGCATCACCCTGCAGGATTGGGGCTGCTGCGGCGCGTGCCTCCAGGACCGCGGTGGCTGCCTCCTGAAGGTAGAGCCGAATCGCCCGAATCGCGTCGTCGTTCCCAGGAATCAGATAATCAATTCCTTCGGGGGAACTGTTGGTGTCACACACCCCGACCACGGGAATACCAAGCTTCCGCGCTTCGGATACGGCGATTCGTTCATGATCGACATCGATAACAAACAGCGCATCGGGCAAGCCTTTCATTTCCCGGATACCGGACAGGCTGCGATCCAATTTGGCGCGCTCGCGTTCAAGCATTAAGGTCTCTTTCTTGGTCAGCCCCATCGTCGCGCCGCTGGACGCCATTTCATCCAGTTCGACCAGTCGAGCGATGGAGTTCTTGACTGTTTTGAAGTTGGTTAACATCCCGCCCAGCCAACGGTGATCGACGTACGGACAATTGCAGCGCTGAGCCTGTTCCCGGACGACCTTGCCGGCTTGGCGTTTTGTACCGACAAAGAGAATCTTGCCGCGATCGGCCGCGACGCTTCCAAGGAAGTTCAACGCGTCACGGAACATGGGCAGCGTCCGTTCAAGATTAATAATATGAATCTTGTTTCGGGCGCCGAAGATATAGGGACCCATTTTTGGAGACCAGAACCGTGTCTGATGGCCAAAGTGAACGCCAGCCTCTAACATCTGGCGCATAGAAACGTCAGTCATTGCTTGCTCCTGTTGGGTTATTGTTCAGTGCAGCCGAGAGCGCCGACCAGGCCATTAACGGGCCTGGCACCCGGGCGCTCGACGTAGGGACTGCACCAGGATTAGGGCGCGCTATTCTACTCTACGCACTCGATCGTTGCCACCCAAATCTGAAACCAATCCAGAATCGCGTCTTGCCGAGTTACACACGGTGATTCGTCTAAAATGCACGTAAACCAGACAGGATTCCAATGGCCATACATCTAAAAACCGAGGATGATCTTTCCCGGATGCGGACTGCCGGGCAACTGACCCGCAGTGTTCTGGACATGATCGGTCCTTTCGTCACGCCCGGCGTGACAACGGGGGAGCTCGATAGGATTTGCCACGACTTCATCGTCGATTCACTTCAGGCCATCCCTGCCCCTCTTAACTACCGCGGCTTCCCAAAATCGATCTGCACCAGCGTGAATCACGTCGTCTGCCACGGAATTCCAGGGGATAAGCGCCTTAAGAATGGAGATATCGTCAACATCGATATCACTGTCATAAAAGATGGATTTCACGGTGATGCCAGCCGAATGTATGCGGTGGGCAATCCCCCGATTCTGGCCAAGCGATTGATGGAGACAGCTAAAGAATGCCTGCAACGGGGCATCTCTGCGGTGACACCCGGCGCCCGGCTCGGAGATATTGGCTCCATCATTCAAAACTACGCAGAGGCGCAGGGCTTCTCAGTCGTTCGGGAATACTGCGGGCACGGGATCGGGCGCGGTTTCCATGAAGATCCGCAGGTATTGCACTATGGCATCTCTGGAGAGGGTATTGAGATCGTCCCAGGAATGACGTTCACGATTGAGCCCATGATCAATGCCGGGAAAGCCCAAACGCGCTTATTGTCAGACGGCTGGACGGTGGTCACCAAAGACCACTCCCTGAGCGCTCAATGGGAACACACCCTGGCCGTGACTGATACCGGTGTCGAGGTTTTGACCGGGGACGCTTGATGCGCCCAAACACAAGCGCCAGAGCCTAGCAGTGGTTCAGCGGACGTTGCAGCTGCACTTCGACGACCGAGCCACGGGCTCAGCCGAACAATGCAAGGCCCAGCTCGTCGAGGCGCGAGTTCAAATGTTGGCCGCCCACACGGCCAAGGCGCGCCCGGAGACCCTTTTAAGGTCGTACAGTGACTTCATTGACGCAATGCTCTCTTCCCTATGGGAGAGTTCTGTCGCGAGCTCATCGAACCGCTCGCGGATTGCCCTGGCTGCGGTTGGGGGCTATGGGCGTCAAGAACTCCATCCCGGTTCCGATATTGACCTCCTGATTCTTCGGGTGCGCGAGGATTCGAATCATGAGTCTACGAAGATCGCGAACTTTATCCGGCTCCTCTGGGACATCGGCCTTCAGGTAGGTCACAGCACCCGGACCCTGCAGGAATGCGTCAATCAGGCGCGTGCAGATATCACGGTGGTGACCAACCTGATGGAGGCCCGCCACTTGTCCGGCGATCCCGAACTGCTTTTTAGATTGAGTGCCAGAGTGGCGCCCGAGCGCATGTGGTCGCCGCGCAGATTTTTCGAGGCGAAACGCCAGGAACAAGTGCAGCGGCATCAGCGCTATGGGGAAACTGCCTACAACCTGGAACCGCATATCAAGGAGGGTCCAGGCGGCTTACGCGATATTCAGACCATTCAATGGGTAGGCCATAGATACTTCGGCACCCCTGATCTGCAAAAACTGTCAGAGGAAGGTTTTCTGACAGAAACCGAAGTTCACGAACTGCTCAAAGGCCGGGAGCTGCTTTGGCGATTGCGCAATGGATTACATCTTCTGACCAATCGATGCGAAGACCGCCTGCTTTTTGATTACCAGCGCGAGATCGCGGACCAGTTTGGCTATCGAGACGGAGCCCAACTCGCGGTGGAAAAGCTGATGAAACGCTACTTCAGAACCGTAAAGCAGCTACGTGTCCTCAACGAGATTCTGCTTCAGCATTTCGAAGAAGCGATCCTGACGACCCGAAAAAGACGCGTGGCTCCCATTAATCGACGTTTTCGCGCTGTCGACGGTCTGTTGGAGGCCGCTAACCCCCACGTCTTCAAGCGACAGCCTTTTGCGCTCATGGAAGCCTTTTTGCTGCTGATACAGGAACCGCATGTCCGAGACTTTCGAGGTGACACTGTCCGTCTCATTAGGACAAATTTGAAACTGATCGACGCGAATTTTCGACGGGACATCCGTTGCCGGTCCCTGTTTATGGAGATCCTCAAGGCCCCAAGCGGACAGACGCGCGCGCTTCGCAAAATGGATGCCTATGGTGTGCTCGGCGCTTACCTTCCGGCCTTCGGCCGCGTGGTAGGACAAATGCAGCATGATCTCTTCCATGCCTATACCGTGGATGCGCACCTGCTGTTCGTCCTGCGCAATCTTCGCCGAATGGATAGTCCACAGCACAATCATGAATTACCTGCGTGCAGCCGATTGATGCAAGGTCTTTTCAAGAAGCATCGACTATATCTTGCCGCCCTGTTTCACGACATTGCCAAGGGTCGAGGAGGAGATCACTCAACATTGGGCGAACGTGATGCCCTGCGGTTTTGCCGTACGCATGATCTCAGCGACTATGATGCCAAGTTTGTTGCCTGGCTGGTACGGACCCATCTACTGATGTCCTGGGTCGCTCAGCGACAGGATATTTCGGATGCGGATGTGATCGACCAATTTGCTGCCGAAGTGGGTGATCAGGAGCGACTGGATAACCTGTATCTTTTGACAGTAGCGGACATGAGGGGTACCAGCCCCAAAGTCTGGAACGACTGGAAAGCCAAGCTGCTACAGGACCTGTATCACGAGACCAGTCAGGCGCTTCGTCGGGGAAAAGGTCAGCCGGTTCAACTGGAAGAGCGAATTCGGGATATTCAGCAGGAAACCTTCAAGATTCTTGACTCGGAGTCGCAAGCCCGGGTCCGCCAACTTTGGGTTCAATTTGACCAGGACTATTTCCTGCGTAACAGCCCCGAGGCATTGGCCTGGCATGCCACGTTACTTCTGGAAAGGCGTGCTGCGGATCTTCCCTTAATTGACATTCGCAACGATGCCCCCTCGGGAACAGCCCGCTTCCTGTTTTGTTGTCCCGATTCGGAAGATCTCCTGTGTCGCGTGACAGCCGGACTGGATCGGCTTAACTTGAATATTGTCGATGCCCGGGTTCATCGACTTTCGTCCAATCTCGTCATGATGACTTTCGTCATCCTGACCACGCAGCATGAGACCGCGAAACAGTTTGAGTTTGACGGCGCCGTGGAGCGACTCCGCGCCAATATCCTTGCGCGGAATTGGGAACTGCCGGAGCGGCGCATGAGAGTCCCCCGAGCGCTCAAGCATTTTCCCATTGAGACGACCGTGCGGTTTTCCGATCCGGAGGGGCAAGATGGTCCCACCGTCATGGAGGTCGTCGCACAGGATCGTCCGGGGTTATTGCTGCAAGTTGCAAAGGCCATGCTTTCCTGCAAAATACACCTCGCGAACGCAAAAGTCGGAACGTTCGGCGCGCGCGCCGAGGACATCTTTTACGTTACCGATCGGGATGGTCTCCCCGTGACGGACACCGCTCAGCGTGAATTGATCGCAGATCGGATCCGGTCGGCATTACCTTAATAACCCACGCCCGGCCCGACAGCACCCTACAGGAAACTTCGATGCCCAACATACAACAAACTATTGAAGCCGCTTTTGAGAAACGAACCGATCCCGGGCTGGCGGATACCCCAGGCCTGCGGGATGCGGTGCATGAAGTCCTCGGTCAGCTTGATGCCGGGACGCTGCGCGTAGCCGAACCGAGCGGCCAGGACTGGCTCGTTAATCAGTGGGCCAAGAAAGCCGTCTTACTGTCATTTCTTCTCCAGGAAAACCAGATTATCGACAGCGGTGATACCCGCTACTTCGACAAGGTGCCAGGCAAGTTTGATGACTTTGACCATGGGGATTTTGTTTCCGGAGGTTATCGCGTGGTTCCGCCTGCGATGGTCCGGCGGGGGGTATACATCGGCCAACGCGTCGTCCTGATGCCGAGCTATGTCAACATCGGAGCATATGTGGATGATGGGACCATGGTGGACACATGGGCCACAGTGGGGTCGTGCGCCCAAATAGGCAAAAACGTACATCTCTCTGGCGGCGTCGGCATAGGGGGAGTCCTGGAGCCGTTACAGGCTTCGCCTACGATCATCGAAGATGACTGCTTTATTGGGGCCCGGAGCGAGGTGGTTGAAGGGGTCGTTATCGAACGCGGATCCGTGCTCTCAATGGGTGTATACATTGGTCAAAGTACCCGGATCCTCCATCGCGAGACCGGCGAGATCACCTACGGCCGGGTACCTGCGGGGTCGGTAGTCGTCTCGGGTTCCATCCCCGCCAAAGACGGTACCCACAGCCTTTATTGCGCGGTTATCGTGAAACAGGTCGACGAAAAGACCAGGGCAAAAGTCGGCATCAATGAGTTGTTGAGGGACGTCTGAGCGCTGCGTCAGATCGGGACTTCCAGGCTGAAGCAGTCGGGCCGATTTAGCGTTGGGAGCGCGCTTCCAACACCACGGAGTTGAGTTCGGCAGCACTTCGCAACGCCAAAACAGCCAGGCCGTCGGTAACGCTGCGCGAGTCAAGCTTGTTTGCGGCAGGAACAACGAGTTTTGAAAATCCGAGTTTTGCGGATTCGGCCACTCTCTCCTCTCCTCTGGGGACCGGCCTCACTTCACCGGAAAGACCGAGTTCTCCAAAAAAGATGGTGCTTCTGTCAATCGGCTTGTTGGAAAAACTGGAGATGAGAGCAGCAGCTACAGCCAGATCTGCACCTGTTTCCAACACACGCAGACCGCCTGCGATATTTACGAACACATCCTGGTCCAATAGATTTATCCCGGCGTGGCGGTGAAGAATGGCCAGCAGCATGTTTAACCGATGAGTTTCATATCCCACACTCAGTCGTCGAGGGTTTCCTAAAGAGCTTTGATCCACCAAAGCCTGCACCTCGACCAACATCGGTCTTGATCCCTCCTGGCTCGCAAATATTGCCGTCCCAGGCGAGTCGATCTCGGCTCCGGAAAGAAAGATGGCTGAGGGATTTCTCACGGCTTTTAATCCGCTAGCGGCCATAGCAAAAACGCCAACCTCGTTTACGGAGCCGAATCGGTTTTTCCACGCCCGCACCAGTCTGAAGCGGCTTGTCGTATCGCCCTCGAAATACAGTACGGTATCGACAAGGTGCTCCAGAGTCTTGGGACCGGCGAGCGCCCCCTCCTTGGTCACGTGCCCGATCAGGATGATCGCGATGCCTCTGCGCTTCGCTTCGAGCACCAGACGATCAGCACACTCACGAACCTGGCCTACACTTCCAGGACTGGACTCGAGTCCCTCCGTTCGCAAGGTCTGGATAGAGTCAATGACGAGCACGCTGTACTGCTTCTTGTCGAGCTCGGCGATGAGCTGTTCTAACTGGCCGTCACAAAGCGCTGTCAATTCCTGACTGCCCAGGCCCAGTCGCTGATAGCGCAACGCGAGCTGTTCAAGGGACTCTTCGGCGCTGACATATAGCGTCTCGTGTTCTTCTGAAAGGCGTCCGAGCGCCTGAAGGGCGAGCGTACTCTTACCGATCCCGGGTTCTCCCCCGAGCAGTACCACCGACCCCGGGACAATTCCACCCCCCAGGACACGATCCAGTTCAGTCAGTCCAGTCTGGTAACGCTCGTATTCGGCCGTGACAACGTCGGCCAGCCGCGTGGGCGGTTTGCCCCCGGGCAGATCGGTTGGGAACGAGCCAGAGCCCGTCGCGAGACTCAGTGTGTTCCAGGCGCCGCAACCGGCACACTGGCCCACCCATTTATGGCTTTTTGCGCCGCAGTCACTGCAGCGGTACAGGGTGTCAGCGCGGGATTTCGGCATGGCTCCCTTCAGCGGACGAACCGCAACTCATTGACTCATGAGTCGAAGGCATCAGGCCGTAAATGATCTCTTTATTCTTAATACTAAACTTCTCTTAGGTTCGCTCTTAAAAACCCTGATCATCAAACGCGGGGGTGTAACTCTCAAACCGCGTGTATTCACCGAGGAAGGTCAGCCGAACGGTGCCTGTCGGTCCGTTACGCTGCTTCGCTACGATGATCTCGGCGGTGCCTTTCTCGGGACTATCTTCGTTATATACCTCATCACGATAGATGAATAAGATGAGGTCTGCATCCTGCTCGATCGCCCCCGATTCACGCAGATCCGACATAATCGGCCGCTTGTTGGG
Source organism: Pseudomonadota bacterium (assembly GCA_016845525.1). Classification (GTDB taxonomy): domain Bacteria; phylum Pseudomonadota; class Gammaproteobacteria; order Arenicellales; family UBA868; genus UBA868. The sequence continues at coordinate 118 of JAERSQ010000171.1, read as the reverse complement.
ACGCTGCTCCAGACCACGATTAAGTTGTGACAGTACCACCACCGGCACACTTGATTCTTTGGCAACGACTTTCAGCGCCCGAGTGATATTGGCCACCTCTACCGCCCTATTCTCACTG
>JAERSQ010000170.1 GCA_016845525.1 Pseudomonadota bacterium | reverse complement strand
AGACTCAAAATCTGGTTCCAGCAATGGAGTGTCGGTTCGAGTCCGACCCTCGGTACCACTAAATTCAAGAACAATGCCTTCGTGGCAGCCAGGGGCTGCCCTGGCGACACCCTGCGATGCATGCCGATAGCGCGATCACGGCGCGGTGCGGCACTTATCGCGAGGCTCCCGCTGATCGACCGCTTGTATCTAATTTTCGCCCGTGGGCGGCACGATCGGCTGACCGGTGCGGGCAGTCAGGCCGCCATCCACCACCAGATGGGCTCCGGTAACGAACGAGGCGTCGTCTGAAGCCAGAAATGCGATACTCGATGCGACTTCTTCGGGGCGACCGATGCGTCCGATGGCGCAAGCCCGGTCATAGGCATCCTGAAAGCCGCCGTCGGCAGGCAGCGTGCTGATCATTCGCTTGGAAGCAATAGGCCCCGGACACACTGCGTTAACGCGGATACCAAGCGTACCCACCTCCCAGGCAAGAGATTCGGTGAAATTTATGATTGCAGCCTTTTGGGCGTTGTAGGCAGCCCATCCCGGGTCACCACGCAATCCGGAAATCGAGGACATATTCACAATGCTGCCCTTGCGCTTTATGGTCATCTGTTCGACGGCGAGCCGACAACTGTTAACTGTGCTCTTGAGATTCAACGCGTAAAGCTCATCCCAATGGTCTGGATCGAGTGCGGCGACGTACCCAGCGCGGCTACCCCCGGCAACGTTAACCACTATGTCAACACCGCCTTTGTCCGCTTCTATCTGGCTGTAAGCTCTCTCTAGGTCCGCCAATACAGTTACATCACCGACAAACGGCTTTACCGAGATTCCTTTGGCGTTCAGGAGATCCTGGGTCTGGCTAACGTGGCCCGCATCTGCGTCCATCAGATAGACCATCGCCCCCTCGGAAGCCAACCGCTCCACGGTGGCAGACCCAATGCCTCCACCTCCCCCAGTGACGAGTGCCACCTTTTGCTTGAATCTCATGTCAGATTTTTCCAGGTAACTGTGGATTGTGGTAAAGCCCGATAGCCAATCATATCGAATACATCAAGTACGAAGCAGAACCGGCCGCAGCCAAGGCTGCACCCAGAATTAGGAACGGAGAAATGGGCTCTCTATCGCCTTTGTGGTGACGCCGGCAACTCCGGCTGCAAGGCAATAACGGTTGGCAGTTTGACCGAACTGCGGCAGCAATTCCCTCAGAAACTGTGTTCAGGGCCCGGAAACTGGCCTGACCTCACGTCCTCAACAAAGGCCTTGACTGCGCCGGAGACAGACCCCGCTCGGTCCAGAAAATTTTTGCTGAACTTCGGACTCTTTTGGGGATAGATGCCAAGAAGATCGTAGAGCACCAGAACCTGGCCATCGGTATCCGGCCCTGCTCCAATTCCGATGGTGGGGATCTTGATGCTTTGGGTAATCTCTCTGGCAAGGCCTGAGGGCACTGCCTCAAGAACCAATACCGAGGCGCCCGCATCCTGCAGACTCTGTGCGTCCTGTCGAAGTTGCTCGGCTGCCGACGCCTGGCGTCCCTGAACCCGAAACCCGCCCAACTGATTGACCGATTGCGGGGTTAAACCGAGATGACCGCAAACCGGTATACCCCGGTCCACCAGAAAAGCAACGGTCTCGGCCATGACTGCGCCGCCTTCGATCTTGACCATCTGTGCCTTGCCTTCACCCATCAGTCGCGCCGCACTGTCAAAAGCGCTTTGGGGACTCCCCTGAAAAGAGCCAAACGGCATGTCCGCAATAACCAGGGCATTCTCACACCCTCGCGCAACACACTGTGTGTGATACACCACATCGTCGAGGCTCACGGGCAAGGTGGTCGCGTGACCTTGCACTACCATGCCAAGACTGTCTCCGACCAAGAGGATCTCGACTCCCGCCCGGTCAAGAATATGCGCAAAACTATAGTCATAGACCGTGAGACAGGAAATACGCTCGCCCCTGACTTTCATTGCGGAGAGTTCGGTAATTGTTATTGGTGATTTGCCAGCCATAGCTAATGGAAGATCAAAAACCGCTTGGGCCCGGACGCGGATTATGCCCAATCACTCCCGCAGCAGCCATATTCCAGAAAACCCGTGTGTTATCAGGGTTCTAACCCTGAACCGGTGTCAGCACAAAACTTTATCGACCACTATAATTTTAGCTCAACGTCTGCTTGCCCTTTTCGGCTTTATGAAACTGCTCTTTGATTTTTTTCCGCTTATTCTGTTCTTCGGCGCTTACAAGTTTTACGACATCTACCTCGCTACTCTTGCAGCGATGGCCGCCTCCCTGGCCCAGGTGGTTTTTATCAGGATTCGGCACAGAAAATTTGAAACGACCCACCTGGTCACGCTCTTTGTCATCTTGATTTTTGGCGGAATGACTCTGCTCTTTCGAGATGACGTATTCATCAAGTGGAAGCCGACGATCGTGAACTGGATTTTTGCTGTGATCGTGGTGGGCAGCCAGTTCATAGGCAAACAGACCGTGCTGGAACGTTTACTTGGCGGACAGATGCAGATGCCCGCCGCGATCTGGAAAAAGGTCAACATCTCCTGGGGGTTATTCTTCTTCATTAGTGGACTGCTCAACGTATACGTGGCCTTTTACTTCCGCCCTGACCTCGATGAGCAGATCCGAACCGATTTTTGGGTCAACTTCAAAGTCTTTGGTTTGCTCGGATTAACCCTCGCGTTCAGTATGATCCAGATGATGCTGGTCGCGCGATACATCACCACCAAGCCACCGGAGTCCTAAGATGGATACCCCTGAAATGATTGTTAGCCGGCTCAGAGAACATCTTTCAGCCGAGTCCGTTGAGATTGAGGATCAGAGCCATCTGCACGCAGGTCATGCGGGCGCTGCGAGCGGCGGAGGCCATTATCAAGTGATAATCGTGGCGGGCTGCTTTAAGGGACTCAACACCCTTGCCCGCCATCGCCTTGTCTATGACGCTGTTGGGGACCTGATGAAAAAAGAAATCCATGCGCTCAGCATCCAGGCGTACAGCGCAGAAGAGTTGTAGTCAACCCCGTGAAGCAGTACCGCGACTCCACTGGCCGTACCTTTCTTTACTGGCTTGCCATCGCCGGGCTGCTGGTACTGGGTGC
>JAERSQ010000169.1 GCA_016845525.1 Pseudomonadota bacterium | reverse complement strand
TTGTGGTGCTACGCCATCGGCAGTGCGCTGTCGGTTTACTTTTGTTACTACGCGATCAAGGCAACCTACTGGTCACATCTTCTGAATGACGTGTCGCAGGGGCAGGATGCGACTCCGCTATGGATACCGCAGTTGTCGATGTCGATTGGGACGCTGATATTTGCGATTGCCATGATAGATCGACTCATCGGGATTATCGTCTATGGTTTTGATGAGTCCAGCGACCGGCAGAACGCGGTAGGGCCGAGCGGGTAAGTCATGGAACATTTTGCGCTGACCGCTATCTTTCTCTTCACCTTGTTCCTGTTGTTGGGTACCGGAGTCTGGGTAGGGTTGGCACTGCTGGGCGTGGCTTTTGTGGGAATGGAGCTCTTTACCACGCGGCCCGGCGGGGACGCGATGATCACCACGATCTGGACCACCGCCTCGAGTTGGTCATTAACGGCCTTGCCGCTGTTTATCTGGATGGGAGAGATTCTTTATCGGACGCGCTTGTCGGAAGATATGTTCCGCGGCCTGAGTCCCTGGATGGCCCGGCTCCCTGGCGGTCTGGTGCATACGAATATTGCGGGCTGCACTGTCTTCGCGGCAGTGTCCGGTTCTTCGGCGGCGACACTCACGACCGTGGGCAAGATGTCCATTCCAGAACTGCGCAAGCGGGGCTATCCCGAGCACATGGTGATCGGCACGCTGGCGGGTTCGGCGACGCTGGGTCTGATGATCCCGCCTTCCCTGACGCTTATTGTCTACGGCGTCACCATCAACGAGTCGATCTCAAAGCTGTTCATTGCGGGCATACTTCCGGGGCTCACCCTGGCAGCATTGTTTATGGCCTACGTGGCCGGCTGGTCTTTTGTTCGACGCAGTGAGGTTCCGCCACCGGAGCCACGCACTTCGTTTAGTGAAAAACTCGCTCAATCCCGTTTTTTGATTCCGGTACTGCTGTTGGTCGCCTTCGTGATCGGCTCGATGTATGTGGGGTGGGCGACCGCCACCGAAGCGGCATCATTCGGGGTCATCGGCTCCCTGATCCTGGCGATGAGTCAGGGATCGTTGACTCGCGAGACGTTTATACAGAGCTTGCTGGGGGCCCTGCGGACTTCGTGCATGATCGCACTGATCCTTGCGGGGGCGGCCTTTTTGTCGTTGTCCATGGGCTTTACCGGCCTGCCGCGCGCATTGGCGGAGTGGATCGCCTCACTCGGGCTGTCACCGACGGTCCTGATCCTTTCCCTAATGGTCTTTTATATTGTCATCGGGTGTTTTCTGGATGGTATCTCGTCAGTCGTCCTGACCATGGCTGTGGTCGAGCCAATGATCCGGGCAGCGGGAATCGACGTTATCTGGTTTGGTATTTTTATCGTGGTTGTTGTGGAGATGGCCCAGATCACACCGCCTATTGGCTTTAATCTTTTTGTTCTACAGGGGATGACCAACCACGAGATGAACTATTTGGCCAAGGTCGCGCTGCCGATGTTCGCGATGATGGTGGTGATGGTGTTTATTCTGATCGCTTTTCCGGATCTTGCGACCTATCTGCCAGATACGATGCGGACCCGGCCTGGAGGATAGACCCGGCCGTCTTCCAACGATCGTTCGTGGCGGTCATCTGCGAGATCGATACCCTCGACTGGCTGTTTTTAAGAGTAGAGGGGCATCGCTGGGCACGTTTCCAATGGACGGCGCGGGGCTGGCAGGGCGAGTGGATTGCGCCCTGATCTTGTCACTTTCCCTTTTCGGATTTTAAAAACCAGATCTCTCTGATACCGGGACTGGCCTATTAATACTTAGGGCTTTCCATTACAAAAGTTGGGAGAAATTCTCCGCATAATAAGTAAGTCTGATGATATGGAAGAGAAATGTCTATTGGTCGGACCCAAGGCATTGCGGTAACGTGCTTGATAAGCCGTGGCAAATTATTTGTCTTTTGCAGCTGCGGTCAAGATCAACCAATCATCCAATGGGAAGAGAGGAAATAATGCTGAAACGTAAACTGATATATCCGGCGCTCGCGATGGTCAGCGCCGCGGCTCTTCTGGTGGCGGGGCCTGTGCAGGCCTGGCAGCCGAAGAAGCCGGTTGAGTTCATCATCATGGCGGGCACCGGTGGCGGTGCTGACCAGATCGCACGCCTGCTGCAGGGTCTGATCGAAAAGAAGGGTCTGAGCTCACGGCCGTTCATTCCGATCAACAAGCCTGGTGGTTCCGGTGCTGAAGCCCTGCGCTACATGCAGGACAAGGCCGGTGATGACCACACCGTCATGATGACGCTGAACAGCTTCTACACCACACCGATCATTCAGTCTGACCTGGGTGTTGATCCGACCAAATTCACGCCGATCGGTCTGATGGCGATGGATACCTTCCTGTTGTGGGTTCATACGGATCGCTCAGACATCACCGATCTGGACAGCTACGTTGCTGCCGTGAAAGCCAAGGGCCTCGACTGGAAAGTTGGTGGTACCGGTTCCGGTCAGGAAGACAGCGTGCTGACCGCGATGATGGAAGCCGAGTTTGATTACAAAGTCACCTACATTCCGTTCCCAGGTGGCGGTACTGTGGCCAAGAACCTGATCGGCAAGCAGATCGACTCAACGGTAAACAACCCGTCAGAGCAGATGGCCTTCTATCAGGCTGGCAGCTCCAAGCCGCTCGTGCAGTTCACCGGTGAGCGTATGGCTGCTTTCCCGGATGTCCCGACTGCTCAAGAACTCGGCGTGAATATCGAGTACTACATGCAGCGTTCGGTTAACGGACCTCCTGGAATGTCCGCCGATGCCATTGCGTTCTATACCGATCTCTTCCAGCAGCTGTTTGACAGCAAAGAGTGGCAGGACTTTTGCGTCAGCGACGGCCTGACCTGTGACGAGATGATCAAAAACGATGCACTCGGAAGCTTCCATGCCAACCAGTATGTTGCGCACCAGAAGCTGATCGAGCAGGTTGGTGCTGCCGCCATTACTGGCGAGTAAACCGATCTGTATTCCGGGCCGGCTTTCGCTGGCCCGGACATTTCGTACAATAAAGATAACAAGCACCGCGCTGATCGCCTCCGTGGCGCTCAGCGCGGTTGCTTTCGTGATTAGGCAACAGGAGAAGGGGGGCTAAATGTCGACACGCACAGCGGAACTGCTGGCGGGCATCGGGCTACTCGTCTTCTCGTTGGTGCTCATGTGGAGTGTTTACGCCGACGGCCTGAATATCGGCTGGGTCGACGGACGCGGGCCGGGCGCCGGTGTATGGCCTTTCTGGCTGAGTCTGGGTATGGCGCTGACCTGTGTGTGGACCCTGGTTCGTTGGGTTCGCAGGACCACACCCGAAAGCCGAAACGAAGCTCCCTACATCGATTCGGATCCGCTTGCGCTTGTCGCGACGTCATTCATCGCGCTGACCGCGATGATCTTTCTTGTCTCGATCGTCGGGACGTACATCGCCATTGCCTTGTTCCTGGGCTTTTATATGAGGGTCATCGGCAAGCACTCCTGGGGCATGACCACCGTCTCGGTGATCGGCGCCGTCATTTTTATCTACTTCCTTTTTGAATGGCAGTTGACCAAGTATCTGCCTAAGGGTCTGCCGATCTTCGAAAACGGGTTTTTGTGGATCGATAATTTCCGCTGGGAATACCTGATGTAGGCAGGGCTCGCGAAAACAGAAAATAAAACCAAGACCGAAACCAAGAAAAGAATAGATATTTCGAGATGGGAGAGATTGCAAACCTATTAGCCGCCGGGCTGCTACAGGCGCTTGAGCCATTGAATCTCGGCATGATCATCGCCGGGTGTATGGCGGGGCTTTTCATTGGCGCGATGCCGGGGCTGGGTTCGGTAAACGGCGTAGCGATTTTGCTGCCGGTAACCTTTCTGGTGCCGCCAACCGCGGCGATCATATTTTTGGCAGCGCTTTATTACGGTGCCATGTATGGAGGAGCCATCAGTTCCATCACGTTGGGGATCCCCGGTGCCTCAACAGCTGTGGCCACCGTCTTCGATGGCCGGCCCATGGCACAAAAGGGACTGGCTGATCAGGCGTTGATGGCCGCGGCCATTGCCTCGTTTATCGGCGGAACCATCTCCATCATCCTTTTCACCCTGTTTGCGCCGCCACTCGCCGAGTTGGCGTTGAAGTTCGGTCCGCAGGAAGAGTTTGCTTTGATGGTGCTCGCCTTTGCGACCTTTATCGGGTTGGGCGGTGACGATATTCCGAAGACCATCTTTTCGATTCTTCTGGGCCTCGTCATGGCTGCCGTTGGTTTCGACATCATCTCCGGCCAGCCGCGTCTTATCTTCTTTGACATGGTTGAGTTCCAGCGCGGCATTGGTTTTCTGGTGTTGGCCATTGGTATATACGGTATTGGTGAGATGCTATGGACGCTGGAGCAGACCAGCGGCAAGGTGCAGATCGAAAACGTCAAGACCACCTGGTCGAAGTTCAAGGAAAACCTCGGGCATATCAAGAAGTATCTGCCCACTACTTCGCTCGGTTCAGCGCTCGGGTTTTTTGTGGGCACCCTGCCGGCGGCGGGGGCGACACCCGCGTCACTGATGGCATACGGGCTCGCCAAGACTTTTTCCAAGGACCCGGACAGTTTCGGCAAGGGCAACATCTCAGGCGTCGCAGCACCTGAAGCGGCCAACAACGCGGCCTCAACCGGCTCCATGCTACCGATGATTACGCTCGGTATCCCGGGATCCCCCACCACGGCCATTCTGCTGGGCGGCATGATTATCTGGGGACTGCGTCCGGGGCCGCTGCTTTTTGCCAACAACCCGGATTTTGTCTGGGGCCTGATCGGCTCGATGTACGTCGCCAACTTCGTAACGGTAGCGCTCAACCTGGCGCTGATTCCGCTCTTTGTTCGTGTTCTGGCCATGCCGTTCACAATCCTGACACCGGTGATCTTCATTCTCTGCTTTGTGGGTGTTTTCGCCACGACAGACCGGATGTTTGATGTCTGGCTGATGCTGGTATTGGGACTGGGGGGTTACCTGCTGCGCAAACTCAACTACCCGGTAGCGCCGGCGGTGCTGGCGATCGTGCTGGGCCCGCTGGCAGAGCGCTCGATGCGCCAGTCCCTGATTTCAAGCCGTGGCGATGTGACCACCTTTGTTCATCCCGTGGAGCACCCGATCGCGCTGATCTGCATCATCCTCGCGATCGCCCTGATGCTCTATCCTGTCTTTTTGAGTTATTGGCGCAAAAGGGCGACTAAATCTCGGGAATCGACATAACGGGAGGGCCAGGGTTACACATTTCAACCTAAAGGTTGCCAGCATTCCGGATCAATGTAGTCAGCCCTAGGTTCTTGCATTGACTGAAAGGGAGAAACGTATGAGTGCTGAATTGAAAAGAACGGATACGGCAACGGACACACTGGCTCAGAAGACCAAGGATGGTTCAGTCGTATCCGGCGGCCACCTTGTGGCGAAGGCGCTAAAGCAGGAAGGTGTTGATACGATTTTTACTCTCTGCGGGGGACACATCATCGACATCTATGATGGTTGTCTCGACGAGGGGATCAGGATCATCGACGTGCGCCATGAACAGACGGCGGCGCATGCGGCCGATGGTTATGCACGCCAAACCGGCAAGCTTGGCTGCGTGGTCACGACTGCTGGACCCGGTTGCACTAACGCTGTGACGGGAGTGGCCACTGCCTTTCGATCAGAAAGCCCCATTTTGCATATCGGTGGGCAGAGTTCCCTGACGCAGCACAAGATGGGCTCACTGCAGGATCTTCCCCACGTCGATATGATGACCCCGATCACCAAGTTTGCGTCAGGCGTGTTTTCTACCGAACGCGTCGCCGACATGATCACGATGGCTGCCCGTGAGTGTTTTTCCGGCGCTTATGGACCCTCTTATCTGGAGATTCCCCGGGATATTCTGGATGCCGAAGTGCCTGTCGAGAAAGCGGTGGTGCCGCAGCCCGGATCCTATCGCGCCTCGGTGAAATCCATAGGCGATCCGGCCGATATTGAAAAGCTTGCTGAACTGCTCGCCAAAGCCGAGCGTCCAGCGGTACTGCTGGGGCAACAGGTATGGTCCTCCGGAGGGCATGAGGAGGCCATCGAATTTGTGCGCGCGCTGGATATTCCGGCTTATATGAATGGCGCCAGCCGCGGTCTGTTGCCCCAAAGCGATCCGCATCATTTTGATCGAACTCGCAGCGATGCTTTTAAGAATGCTGATGTCATCCTGATTGTGGGGACGCCTTTTGATTTCCGCATGGGCTACGGCAAACGTATTTCCAGGGAAGCAACTTTGGTGCAGATTGACCAGAGTTATGCGACGGTTGGCAAGAATCGGGATATCAGTCTTGGTTTGGCCGGCGATCCCGGCGCAATCCTTGCAGCCGTGACGCAGGCCGCATCGGGCCGTATCGATAAGGGAGCGCGTCAGCAACGCCAGAAGTGGATGGCCGAGTTGCGCGAGATCGAGGCGACCAAGCTCGAGAAGCTGATGCCGATGTTTACCACCGATCAGAGTCCTATCCACCCTTATCGGCTGGCTTATGAAATAAATGAGTTTCTGGGCGAGGACACGATCTATATCGGCGATGGAGGCGATATCGTGACAATCTCGGCTCAGGCAGTTCGCCCCCGCAACCCAGGCCAGTGGATGGATCCCGGAGCGCTTGGCTCACTTGGTGTGGGCACGGGTTTTTCCATGGCGGCCAAACTCGCGCACCCCAATAAAGAGGTGGTCTGCCTCTATGGTGATGGTGCCTTTGGCATGACCGCCTTTGATATGGAAACCGCGCAGCGTTTCGGTGCGCCGTATCTTGCGGTAATTGGGAATAATTCCGCCATGAATCAGATCCGCTATGGACAACTCGCCAAGTACGGCGAGGAGCGTGGTGATATCGGGAACAAACTCGGCGATGTGCCGTTTTCCAAGTTCGGCGAGATGATCGGCGGATATGGTGAAGAAGTTACTGAGGCGAGCCAGATTCAGCCGGCATTGCAGCGTGCACGGGAAGCGATTGCCAAGACGGGCAGGTGCGCGGTCGTTAATGTCTGGGTGGATCCCGATGAGTACGCACCAGGCACCAAAGCGCAGACGATGTACAAATAAGCAACCGGGTGTTTGACGCCTTGCCCGGGAATGGAACGGGGAGCAAAGAGAGATGAAACTGATCGTTCATGGCCAGCAGGCCTTCGGCAAAGCCGTCCTGGAATCCCTGCTGGAACGCGGCGAGGACGTCTGCGCGGTGTACTGTGCGCCGGATAAAGGTAGCCGGATCGATCCCCTGAAAGCGCTGGCCGAAGAGCGGGGCCTGCCGCTCTTTCAGCCGCCGAGCTACAAGGATGCGGCTGTGCTTGAGCAGATGCGCTCGCTGAACGCCGATCTGTGCGTGATGGCGTACGTTACGCTGCTGGTGCCCGAGCCGGTCCTGAACGCACCGCGGCTCGGATCGATCCAGTACCATCCTTCCCTGCTGCCCCTGCATAAAGGCCCAAGTTCCATCAACTGGCCGATTATTTTCGGCGAAACCAGGACGGGGCTCTCGATTTTCTGGCCTGACGAGGGCCTGGATACCGGACCGATCCTGCTGCAGAAAGAAGTGGAGATCGCGCCCGACGACACCCTCGGTTCCCTGTACTTCAACCACCTTTTCCCGATGGGCGTTGCCGCCATGGTTGAGGCAGTCGACCTTGTGCGTGATGGCAAGGCGCCGCGGATCGAGCAGGATCCTTCCGGCGGCAGTTACGAAGGCTGGTGTACCACGGACGAGGTGCGGATTGACTGGCACCAGGATGTGGACCGGGTCTACAACATGATCCGCGGTGCTAATCCTCAGCCCGGGGCCTGGACGATGCTTGCCGGTAAACGGATCACGGTGCTTGACTGCAGCAGATCGGAGGACACGGATGGTGCTCCCGGCACTGTCACGGCTGCCGATGCATCCGGGATTACCGTCGCCGTCAACGGCGGGTCGTTATGTATCAGCAGGCTGAAGCCGGAGGGCGGTTCCAAACTTTCTGCTGCCGAGTTTTTGGAAAGCTCTCCCCTGGATTTGGGCACGGTGCTCGGAGCAGACTGAAAAGCAGTACGTCCATGCCTTCGGTTGCCGGGCACTGCTGGAGCCGTCCATGATCCGCGACGGTAGGTTCTCTCACCATGCACCCGCCAGGCGGCTGCTGGAATCTGAAGCTGATCCTGAAACCTCCGCGCGGATTCTGTCGGATTGGATCCAGCAGGTTTTTGATGGTTTTTACAGCGACTTTCGTGCCATTCCCCCGAAGGCGAAGGCGGCCTTTGAAGCAAGCGCCTTTCAGCAGTCGCTGCAGAATAGCCGTGACCGCCTGACCCTGTACGGCGAGCGGATGCATGCGCTGGCCCGCACACTCGCAGCAGAGTGCCCCGATGCCATCGCCGCTCCGGAACTGTGGGACCGCCTTGAGCAGCATTACACGGCGGCCGTTGCCGGACGATATGAGGCCGACCTGGCGCTGGCCTTTCTGCATTCGGTGCGTCGCGCGGTGTTTATGGATAACTGGACTCCCGTGGACTACGCGGTCGATATCAAGACGCAATCCAGCAGTGACCGCGAGGTGATGTTGAGCCGGGCAGTGGATGCGGTCGATGCGGAACTGATCCGTGAGATGCTTGCCATCCCGTCGTTTGATATTCCGTTTCGGGATGCAACCGGGGATTCGGAACGCGCCGCAGACAAAGTCGAGGAGGCGCTTACCAGACGAGGCCTGGCTGACAGCATCGCGGCCGTAGATGTCATCCGCGGCGGCTTTTTCCGCAACCGTGGGGTCTACGTGGTCGGCCGGATCCGCCTGAACGGTGGTTTGGCCGTACCGCTGATTCTGGCGCTGCTGAATGATGAAGCCGGTATCTACATCGACGCCGTACTCACCGACGAGCCGGAGGCACATAACCTTTTCAGCACGACTCGCGCGAACTTTATCGTCACCAACGATCACTATCACGAACTTGCTGAGTTCCTGCACGGGATCATGCCCAAGCGGCCGCTCGGACTGCACTACTCTTCTCTGGGATTCAACCATTTTGGCAAGGTTGCCGTGATGGAAGAACTGACAGACGAACTTGCAAGGGACGAAGCGGTTTTTGATACCTCTGTCGGTTTCCCTGGAACCGTGGCCATCGGCTTTCAGGCACCGGGTTCGGTTTATAACCTCAAGGTCATCCGGGACCATCCGACCGAAAACTATAAATGGGGGGATTTCTCCGGTGTGGAATCCGTGCTGGAGAAATACCGACAGGTGCATGACATCAACCGGACGGGCAGTATGCTGGACAACGCGATCTACTACAACGTGACGTTGCCGAGTTCGCACTTCGCGTCGGGGTTGTTATCCGAACTCGTGGAATATGCCAGCAACGCCGTTTCGCTGCGCGGGGAAACGGTCTTCTTCCACCATCTCATCGTACAGCGCAGGATGATCCCATTACCTGTTTTTCTGCAGCAGGCGCCGCCGGAGGATTGCGAGCGTGCTGTGATCAGCCTTGGTCAGTGCATCAAGAACAACATGGCGGCGAATATCTTCAACCGTGATCTGGATGGGCGCAACTATGGTGTCGGCAGCCATATACGCGTGTATCTTTTCGATTACGACGCGCTGGAGACATTTACGGACGTGAAGATCCGCAGTAACCGAGATCGGTTTGATGGGGAAGAAGATATTCCCGGTTGGTTCTTCGAGGACGGCGTGGTGTTTCTGCCTGAGGAGATCGAGGTGGGCCTGCGGATTATCGATCCGGATCTGCGCCGGCTGTTCCGCACCGTGCACGGAGATCTTCTCGAGGTCGAATACTGGCAGCGAATCCAGGATGAGCTGAAGAACGGCAAAGTGCCCCAGATCCAGGTCTATCCTGACAGCAGCAGCCTGGGGGCATAGCGGGTCTGCACAAACGGATGTGCCGGGTATCACCCCATGCGTTCATAATCGGACCCTGATTTAAGTGCGGTCTTTAGGCCAAGAGGAATATCGTGAGTAACGAACTTTGGCGGTTGAGCGCCTGTGAGGCAGCGCAGGGGATTCGGGATAAAAGATTCACCGCAGAGGAGCTGGTCACCTCTGTGTCAGGACGCATTGCCGAGCACAATCCGAGGCTCAATGCGATCGTTCTGGATCTCACTGAAGAAGCACTGGCCGCCGCCCGTGCGGCAGATGCGCAACTGGCGGCCGGTGAAACCACGGGACCGCTGCACGGCGTGCCGGTCACGATCAAGTCCAATATCGACGTTAAAGGCCAGCCTACCCCTAACGGCCTGCCCGCTTTTAAAGACCTGATAGCCCCCGATGATTCGCCGGTGACGGCCAATCTCAG
>JAERSQ010000168.1 GCA_016845525.1 Pseudomonadota bacterium | reverse complement strand
TCGCGGAAGATATCCGCAACCTTGTCACCATCGCCTCCAAGCAGCGCTTTAGTCGCGCACATCTCAGCACACAAGGGCAGTTTGCCTTCTGCCATACGGTTTCGGCCGTACTTGCGGAATTCCTCGCTGGAATTCGCCTGTTCCGGTCCGCCCGCACAGAAGGTGCACTTGTCCATCTTGCCTCGTGAGCCAAAAGCCCCGGTCTCGGGGAATTGCGGAGCACCAAACGGACATGCGTAGAAGCAATATCCGCAACCGATACAGATGTCCTTGTCATGCAGCACCACACCGTCATTGGTGGTGTAAAAGCAGTCGACGGGACAAACCGTAGCGCATGGCGCCTCGGAGCAGTGCATGCAGGCCACTGAAATGGAACGCTCGCCTGGCTCACCATCGTTGATGGTAACAACCCGCCGGCGGTTCACACCCCAGGGGATCTCATGCTCGTTTTTACAAGCAGTGACGCAAGCGTTGCACTCGATGCAACGCTCAGCATCGCAAAGGAACTTCATTCTTGCCATGAGTTATATCCTCCTTTAAGCAACGCTTATGCGGCACAGGGAACACTTGGTTTCCTGCATCTGGGTGACTGAGTCGTAGCCGTAGGTCATCGCCGTGTTGGCCGCTTCGCCGAGCACATAGGGATCGGCCCCTTCCGGATACTTGCTGCGAAGATCAACGCCTTCGAGATGACCGCCGAAGTGGAACGGCATGAAGACAACGCCCGGCGCCACCCTGCGGGTGACCATGGCTTTGACCTTCACTTTTGCTCCTTCAGCGCCTTCGACCCAGACCATTTGACCATCGCGGATACCATTATTGTTGGCATCAGCCGGGTGGATCTCAGCAAACATATCCTGCTGCAGTTCCGCGAGCCAGGGATTCGCCCGACTCTCGTCACCACCACCTTCATACTCCACGAGACGGCCACTGGTCAAAATCAGCGGATAGTCTTTGGAGTAATCGGTTTTCTGGATGGAAGCGTACCGCGTTGGCAGCCGGTAATGGCTCTTGCGGTCCTCGTAAGTCGGATACTTCTCGACTAGATCGCGCCGATTGGTGTACAGCGGCTCCCGGTGTACCGGGACCGGATCCGGGAAGGTCCAGACGACCGAGCGCGCCTTGGCGTTGCCAAACGGAGCGCAGCCATGTGCAATGGCAACCCGCTGGATACCGCCCGACAGGTCGGTTTTCCAGTTCTTGCCGTCTGCAGCAGACTTTTCGTCATCGGTCAGATCATCCCACCAGCCAAGTTGCTTAAGCAGCTTGTGGTCGAACTGCGGGTAACCGTCCTTGATCTCGGAACCGACTGGATACGAGCCATTAGCCAGCAGGCTTTCGCCATTGCGCTCCACGCCAAATCGCGCGCGGAAGCAAAGGCCGCCATCGGCCACTGGTTTACTCGGATCATAGAGGTTCGGCGTACCAGGGTGTCCCATTTCTGGGGTTCCCCAGCAAGGCCAAGGCAGGCCGTAGTACTCGCCGTCGCAGGGACCGCCTTCTGCCTTGAGCGTGGTGATGTTGAAGGTGCCCCAGTTGGCTTGCTGCTTCTTCATCCGCTCCGGGCTCTGGCCGGTATAACCAATCGTCCACATTCCCTGATTGAACTCATGCGTGATGTCTTCGATCAGTGGCTCATCGTTTTCAACCTTGATGTGCTTGGTCAACTCATTGCCGAACCCAAGCTTACTCGCCAGCTTGTACATGATCGTGTGATCCGGCAGAGACTCAAACATCGGATCGATCACTTTGTCACGCCACTGCAGCGAGCGGTTTGACGCCGTGACAGAGCCATAGGTCTCAAACTGCGTTGCCGCCGGCAGCAGGTACACGCCATCAGTACGATCGTGCATGACCGCGCTGACGGTCGGATAGGGATCGATCACGACCAGCAGATCCAGCTTTTCAAAAGCCTTCTTCTGCTCAAGCCCGCGTGACTGGCTGTTGGGTGCATGACCCCACATCACCATGGCGCGGATGTTGTCTTTCTGCGCAATGTTCGCTTTGTCTTCGAGAACACCGTCGATCCAGCGTGACACAGGGATACCTTTGGTATTCATCGGTGCCACTGGCTTGCCCTTGGACTCTTCGTAACTATCGGGGTCAAAACGGCCTTTCACCCACTCGTAGTCAAGATCCCAGACGCGCGACCAGTGCTTCCATGAACCTGCGGAAAGTCCATAGTAACCGGGCAGCGAGTGCGACAGGATGCAGAAGTCTGTTGCGCCCTGCACGTTGTCGTGACCGCGGAAGATATTGGTACCGCCGCCGGATTTGCCCATGTTGCCCAACGCTAACTGGAAGTTGCAGTAGGCACGAGTGTTGTTGTTACCGATGGTGTGCTGAGTACCGCCCATGCACCAGATAAAGGTACTCGGCCGGTTGTCCGCCATCATCTTGGCAGCCTGGTAGACCAGTTCTTCGCGAACCCCCGTGACGTCATAAGTGACATCAGGGGTCCAGTTGGCAACCTCTTTCTTGATGTCGTCCATTCCCCAAACACGCTGGTGGATGAACTCCTTGTCTTCCCAGCCGTTCTGGAAGATATGCCACATCATGCCCCAGATAATTGCCACATCTGAGCCGGGGCGGATCTTAAGGTAGAGGTCAGCATGCGCAGCAGTACGCGTAAAGCGCGGATCGATCACGATCAACGGTGCGTTGTTGCGCTCCTTGGCCCGCATCAGGTGAACCAGGGAAACCGGATGGGCTTCAGCGGGGTTGCCGCCGATAACCAGCATCGCCTTGCTGTTATGGATATCGTTGTACGAGTTGGTCATCGCACCGTAGCCCCAGGTGTTGGCGACACCGGCTACCGTGGTGGAGTGACAGATCCTTGCCTGATGGTCGCCGTTATTCGAACCCCACAGGGCATAGAATTTACGGAACAGGTAGGACTGCTCGTTATTGAACTTGGCCGATCCCAGCCAGTAAACGGAATCGGGACTGGACTGTTCCCGAATCTGGAGCATCTGGTCGCCGATCTCGTTGATCGCCTCCTCCCAGCTGATCCGCACCCATTTACCCCCGACCAGCTTGGTCGGATACTTCAGGCGCCGTTCACCATGGCCATGCTCGCGCACGGATGCACCTTTGGCGCAGTGTGCTCCCAGGTTAAAGGGGTGATCAAAAGCCGGCTCCTGGCCAACCCACACCCCGTTGTTTACTTCGGCGTTAATACCGCAGCCCACTGAACAGTGTGTACACACTGTGCGGACCGTCTGGGTTCCCTCGCCTCCCGAGGGGATAGACGCCGCATGGGCTTTTCGCATCATGGTGGGGGTAAGCGCTGTCGCAGCAGCGGCACCCCCGATAGTGATTCCTGAGCGTTTCAGGAAGGTACGACGATCGATCGCGCTGCCGGAGGCCTCCTTTGCAGGCTGTGCCGCCGGCTCTGTCGCAGTTCTGATCAGTTTCATCTTAATTCCTCCGTTATCCCGAGCGTTGCTCGAAAAAAGGGTTTAAGGCTACAAACTTCCGGGCTAGAGCCGGGCAGTTTTGTAGTAGTCCCTGATATGGCCTGACTCCTGATAGCCGGAGCCGGCCTCGGCGTCACTCCCAACGGAGTCACTTGCCGCTACCGCTCTCTGGCCGGAAGCCAACGCAGCAGCTCCGCCTGCGACCGCCGCCCCTTTGAGGAATGCACGTCTGCCTGAGACGCCTTTTTCCTTCGGTGATTGTTTCTTGCTCATACTCCTGTTACCTCGCTGTGGAAGAGTTGATAAAGTTCCGACAACGTCATTAAGGCTATACCTCCATCTCAAAGTATCGCTTTTCAATTGAGATAAAGGCACGGCCAAATTCACCGACGGCCCGATAAAAGCCGCTCTCGCGAGCCTTGATCAGGTCGTCGAAGAATTCTGTCATCCACGGACCCATGTGCTGGGAGAAAAAAGCTTTCTGGGTATCGTGGGGAAAATCATCCGGGGATCCTGCCATGATGCCCATGACCTCGCATAGGGCACCGGCATGGTCCTCCGGTTCATGTGTGTCATCAGCCGCTTCAAAGCCGAGTCGCTTAAGATCTGTTCTGAGATCAGCCAGCGGTTTTTCCTGCAGGAATCCGGTCAGATAAACGGATCCGTAAGGTAGTAACTCGCCTCTTCCCAGACCGACAAATAGGGAGTGGTATTCGTGGGCCAGTTCCGGGAGATCGGCGGTTGTGATTTCGGCCTGCAGCCTGGCCCAGGGGAGTTGTGAATCTGGAGCGGACGCCTCCAGGGAGATCGATCCCAGGAAATCCCGAACTGCTTCCGAACAAGGCTGTGCAAGTACATTTCCGAGCAACGCATATACGCCGGCGCGCGCTTGTTCCTCCTCAGAAACCGCGGTTTGTAGCGAACTCACTGCAGCAGAATCTCTCGCCAAACTACTTGCCTTCCCATCCGTCGGTCCGCCTTTTCAATAAGGCAGGTTTATTGATGCCATAAATTTATCCGCCCGATATTGTGCCTATTCCAGAGAAATTGCAACCCTACCAAAAAAAATAGAATTAAGCGGGTGGAATGGCGCGAGAATTCAGGCCTAAGTCGCTAAAAAGTAGGAACAATCTCAGCATCGTTTTTGACTGCCCGGGCCGCCAGGTATCAGGACTCGAACATCTCCTTAACCCGGCAGTCCTCGCAGAGCTTCAAACGCCGCATTCCGTCTCCCTCGAACATCCGATGACCAGCAAGCTTTTCTTCCATCTTCTGAATCATGCTTTGGGTCGTGAAGGGCTTGTTGCAGCCAAGGCATTTGAAGGGTTCTTCTTCATTTAGGACCCGCCGCTCCATGCGCCGATTGCTTTCGGTCACCAATCGCGCATTCAGACTGATTGCGTCTTCCGGGCACGTGTTCTCACAAAGCCCGCACTGAACACAGTTCCATTCGATAAACGAAAGACAGGGCCGCTCTTTGTTATCGAGAATCGCACCGGCTGGACACACAGCAACACACCCCATACACAAGGTGCACTTGTCTTTATCGACCTGAACTTCACCCAACGGGGTCCCGCTCGGAAGCGGGATCTCTTGCGGCACATTGGCCGCCTGACCAACAAGATGGTCAATCGCCGCACGCAACACCGCACGCTTGTTCTCAATGCCAGCGTAGGTGGCCGGCCTGAAGGCTTGCTCACTTTCAGGGGAGCCGTCCGTCCCTGACCATTGCGAACCTGACTCTTCGGTTGCCTGAACGATCCGCACTGTGTCCTCCGGCCAACCGAGGCCCGCCAGGATGGCGTTCACTTCTTTCGCCTGGCGCTCGGCAGATACACTAACGCTTTGCGGCGTTTGGGAGGTTGTCAATACAGCGATGGACCGTGCCCCATATGCGATCACTGACAGCCAGATCTCCGGCCCCGCGCTGCCCACTTCCTCACAGCGCCAGGGAATCACCTGGTCCGGGATTCGACTGAGAAAGTCGGCGGTCTCTGCGAAGTCCCCTTCTCCCCCAAAGAAGGCAATCTCCGGTGCCTGCTGTGCGCTGTCAGTAAACTGGGCAATCGTCCTGCGAAGCCGGTTCAGCGTATCGACACGATTGGGGTAGGCATAACTGAGCGCACCGGTCGGGCAGGCAGATGAGCATGAGCCCATACCCTGGCACAGATGGGTCTCAACAGAGATCCTCTCACCTAGGGTCGTCAGCGCATCTGCTGGACAGACGTCCAGGCAGCGCCGACAGCCATTAATGCCGCGTGCCCCATGAGCGCAGATGTCCGGGTCGTAGTGCACGTACTGAGGTTTCTCAAACTGGCCCTTAAGACCCTGAACAGCATTACAGGCTGCGCCGAGGGCTTCGCTATCGCCGCTAGGTGCGAAATATCCCGGCGGCAGGATCTCAGACTGAATCAGAGGCTCACGCAGCAGATCGAGCACGATGTCCACTGCCCCGCCCGGCAGCTGCATGGCTTTGGCAAGATCCACCTCGGTGCCATCGCGGACGAGGGTAATCGAAAATTTCCCCAGGTAACCCTCGATCGATTCCGGTTTGCCGAAGACCACGGGCATAGACCTGCCCCCCACCTCACGGACCTCGGTTTTCCCCGGCTCGCCGCCGTCCGTTGCCACAACCAGGCAACCTTCAAGATCGGGTAACTCCTCGGCGACACCCAGTGCCGAGGGCAGAGGTCCAATGATGGCCAGGACGCCACTCGAGCTGAAAGAGACCAGAGAAGTCGGTGTCACCTCGCCTGCCAGCCCCGCCCCCAGCGCCTGAAGGCGTGCCTGCTGTAGAGATGACTCGTCAGGTAAGTTGAACCCCAAAAATTCTGCCGCCTTTTGAGCCGCTTCTGCACTCATCCTGTTTCTCCACTTTGGTCGTGACGCTTGTGTGCGAGACCCTCGCTTGAGTCACCCTCAATTTCCGGATTCGCGCCGGCCAAGTGCCTATGCTCCTCGGTCGGATCGTCTAATTCATCCTCTGGTTTGTCAGCCGTATCCAGATCCTCGTCAGCCGGCTCCTCTGGCGCGGTCGAGTACGGGCCAGACTCCTCCGCCAACTCAGGGTTATCTGCCTGCTTTGCTGCTTCAGCGGCTTCACGAGCCTTTCGCTCCAGCATCTCTTCGCGGTGACGCATATCGGCCGTCACAATATCGCCTAGCGGCTCGAAGAACGTGAAGTCCTCATCGTAGTCATCCAGCCCGTCACGGATATTGAATCCCGCTCCGTGGAAAAGCTTGCGCAAGGCGGCCTTGCGCAACTTCTCGCTGACCTTGGGCGAAAGAAAATCCCCGTAGTTGTCATCCTCGCCGATTGTCTCAATCGGAGGCATATCTTCGTCTGTCAGAGGCGGCTTTTCCTCTTGCTCTGGCGCTTCCGCAGAGTCCGGTTGCTGGGCGAGCGCATCCTGCTCACCATTGAGTACCGCCTCGTCGAGCTCCTCTTGGCGCAGCGCCTTACGGCGGGACCATCGGCTTAAAAATGATCGTTCGTCCATGGACAATTTCCGATAACTCGCCGAATTAACTGCCTACCGGGCGACGTAACGGCTTCCACGTGTTATCCGCCCACTTCTGGCGTGCCCGCTTGTGTTTCTTTTCCGGCTGATAGTTATCCAGCACCCACCCTTCGACCCAGTCATAGACTGGCGGCGGAATCGGCAAATCAAACACGGGGGTATCTACCTCAATATACGAAGCCATCTCATCATAACTCAGCGTAACCAACAGAGGACGCAACGTTTCCTCTCCTCCGTCTTCATCTTCATCTTCTTCGTGTTCGCAGATCACGAATACTCCGGGATTTCGGCCCGTCAGGTTGGCATAGTAACTTTCTGCATCATCCTGGAAGAGTTCAATACAGTATCCCTCATACAGAAACTGTTCACTATCCTCGCTCTGATAGATGCTGGAGCAGGACACGCTGGTGGCTTGTGCCTCCACCGGAAGCACGCCAATTGCTGACCAGCTATCAAGCATCCACACCTTATCGGGATATGGGCGGCGTTCAATAATCACGGAGACAGGAAATCGGTCTTTCATCAGAACTAAAGGGCTTGCCTACAGAGCGTTATCGGTTCACTATAACTGCGTGACCATCAGTAACTCAACATACTCCATGAG
>JAERSQ010000167.1 GCA_016845525.1 Pseudomonadota bacterium | reverse complement strand
ACCCAAACCTCCCGGGACAACCTTGCAGGGTTTGGCCAGTTCATCGGAAGCGTCGGGATGCTCGATGTCCAGGCCGCACTTCGGTACGATGACAATGAGCAGTTCGGTGATTCAGTCACAGGGGATGCCAGCGTTGGCTATGATTTGAATAGTTCGTCTCGAATCATGGCGCAGTACGGGACAGCCTTTAAGGCGCCCACATTCAACGAGCTTTACTACCCGGGTTTTGGTAACGCGAATCTCGATCCGGAGGAATCAGCCACGGTGGAGGCAGGTTACCGATGGCGGGATCAGAATAACCGGTTTTCCGCCAATATCTTTTCAAGCGACGTCGATAACCTGATTGCTTACGATGCATCCACAAGCGCCCCTGGCAATGTGAATGCCGCCACGATTCAGGGCTTGGAGATGCAGTTGGATACCGTGATGGAGGCGTGGAAGTTCGGCGCCGCACTCACCTTGTTATCTGCTGAGCAGGAGGGCGGAACCCATGATGGAAAGGAGCTGCCCCGACGGCCAGGAGAATTCCTTGAGTTGCGGATCGATAGAGCGTTCGCGAAAGCGTCGGCAGGGGTTTCGCTCTATTCTTCTGGCAGCACCTATGATGATCTTGCGAACACGGTGGTAATAGAAAGCTACACAACGATCGACCTTCGCGGCGCCTATCATTTGAGCGCAGCCTGGCATATTGTGGGTAAGGTAACCAACCTGACCGATGAAGATTACGAAAATGCCAGTTACTATCGTCAACCCGGTCGGCAATTTTTTGTTGGCCTGAAATGGATGCAGTAGGGAGTCTGGATGCTCTCTGATCATTACAGAGCGAAGACGAGACAACTCGACCCGCTGGATCATCTGATCTCAGCGGTTCAGGCGGCGTTAACGACGATTGCAAGCACGCCTGTCGGTACGGGCCGCCCGGATCCTGCCAGGGACATGACTGCCGGCGAACTGACCGACGCGCAAAAGCGTGAGTCAGTCCGATTGATGCGGGTGAATCATGTGGGTGAAGTCTGTGCCCAGGCGCTCTACGAAGGCCAGGCGCTAACCGCTCATGATGGCCGCGTTCGTGATGCCATGATCCGGGCAGCGGCGGAAGAGCAGGATCACCTGATCTGGTGTGAAAACCGTCTGAAAGCGCTTCAGGGACGCAAGAGCCTTCTGAACCCTCTCTGGTATGTAGGGGCTTTCGGAATGGGGGCGATTGCCGGCTGGGCGGGTGATCGCTGGAGTCTGGGTTTTCTCAAGGAAACCGAGCACCAGGTCGAAGCCCATCTCGACAGTCATCTGGATCGTCTGCCCAAGGAAGATCTTCGCAGCCGGGCAGTGGTGCAGCAGATGAAGGAAGATGAGCATCAGCATGCCCAAGCCGCCGAGGGGGCGGGCGCTGCTGAACTCCCGTGGCCGATACCGAATGTCATGCGTAACGTTGCGCGGGTCATGACCAGCACTGCGCGCTGGATCTGACGCCATCTGGTGGGCCTGATCTACGCAATGCGACGATTGCGTTATCTCTGAGCGCCAGCCGTGATCTTGGCCCGCCCCATCACAAAGATAAACGCCCGCGTTCGCGTTCTGATCGGGGTTGCGTTAGCCTGTGTTAGCGTCCAAATCTTTGCGGTCGAGGTCGCTGATGACCGGGGCCGGAGCATAGTGCTGGATACCCCGGCTCGTCGTGTGGTAGCACTTGCACCGCACCTGACAGAAGTGCTCTTTCATATCGGGTCGGGGGGCCACCTGGTTGGCGTGATGGATCACAGCGATTTCCCCGCTGCCGCGCAGCGCCTTCCCCGTATTGGCCGCCACAGCCGACTCAACATAGAGGCGATCCTGGCTTTGAAACCGGACCTGATCGTGGGTTGGCAGAGCGGTAACCCGGCGGGAGATATTGCGCTGCTTGAGACGTTGGGCCTACCGGTTTTTGTGAGTGAACCACGGACGCTTGCCGATATCGGAACCCTCATGCGCCGCCTGGGCATACTGGTTGGTAAACCGGAGCTCGCCCGGCAGCGGGCGGATGATTTTGCGCGGGGAGTGAAAGACCTCGCTGTACGTTATGCCGGCCGCAGCCGACTTCGGGTGTTCTATCAGGTCTGGGACGAACCCCTGTATACACTGAACCGCGAGCACATCATCAGTGAGCTGATTAGTGATTGCGGCGGCGTCAACATCTTTGCTGATACCGCTGCCCTGAGCCCGGTTGTTTCCCTGGAAGCGGTTATTGCTCGCGATCCCGAGGTTATTGTGGGAGGCACTTCCGCCGATACGCTTCCCGGATGGGTAGAGCGCTGGCAGGACTGGCCGTCAGTCACAGCTGTGCGTTTGGGACAGGTTCACGCGATCAATGCGGATCATATCGGGAGAATGGGGCCGCGCCTGCTTGACGGCATGCGGGCACTTTGTCATGCAATCGATCAGGCCAGAAGCGCCGTCTGAGCGGCCCCGGCTCGGGCAGCCATGGACCCGACAGGGCTGGGTAATTCCCGCTCTCGTGGTGTTGCTCCTGATATCGATGGGTCTTTCTCTTTTTGTCGGCAGCATACCGATTGACTGGCAGGAGCTCATGAGCGCACTGCATGCCGGGGAGCCGTCAGTATCTTCGACTGTGGTGTTCGATCTGCGCCTGCCGCGAGCCTTGAGTGCATTGGTTGTCGGAGCATCTCTTTCTTTGGCTGGCGTTTTGATGCAGGTACTTCTGCGTAATCCACTGGCAGACCCCTACGTGCTCGGCACCTCAGGCGGTGCCGCCGCCTTCGCGCTGCTGGTAATTTTTCTGGGCTTGCCCTACCAAAGTATCCCGCTTGCCGCAGGAATCGGATCTGTCCTTTCAATGGGTCTGCTCTTTTTACTGGCGCGTGGCGAGGGGGATTGGTCTTCCGCACGTCTGCTGTTGACGGGCATTGTCTTGGCCTCGGGCTGGGGCGCCCTGATCAGTTTTATCCTGTCGATTACTCAGGGTGCTGAGATTCATAGCATGCTGTTCTGGTTGATGGGGGACTTCCGCGCCGCGCCACCCGGTGTGGTCCGCTGGGTCCTCCTGCTGGTCGTGCTCGCATTAAGTCTTTTTGTTGCGCGGGATTTAAATTTACTGGCCGGCGGGGAACTCAGGGCGCAGTCCCTTGGTGTCTCCACCCTGGTGCTGCGCCTGGGCATTCTTTTTGCGGCCAGCCTCCTCACTGCAGCGGCGGTGACGCTGTCAGGCTCCATTGGATTTGTCGGACTGGTCGTTCCCCACATGATGCGGCTCCTGGTGGGGGCAGATCATCGTCGGCTTGTGCCGGCATCTGCGCTGGCGGGGAGCTGTCTTCTGGTGCTGGCTGAAATGATGGCGCGAACAGTGCTTTCTCCGCAGCAGTTGCCGGTCGGTGTGATCACGGCATTTGTGGGCGTGCCGCTGTTTCTTTACCTGCTGAGGCGCGGCCATCAGGCGGGGGCATCATGAGTCTGTTAAGGGCAATCGGCATTGAAGCGGGTGTCGGCAGCGTCACCGCGTGCCGTAATCTGGATCTCACCCTCGAGCCGGGGGAAGTCTGGTCGGTGCTGGGCCGTAACGGCGTGGGCAAAACAACGCTGTTGCTGGCGCTGGCGGGCCTGAGACCGCTGCGCGGCGGTGAAATTGTACTGGGAGGTGAATCGTTGGATAGGCTGTCACGCAAGGAACGTGCCCGGAGACTGGGTATCCTGTTTCAGCATTCCGAAACACTGTTCTCCACCCGCGTGGTGGATGCCGTCATGACCGGGCGCCATCCCTGGGTATCCGGTTGGCAGGGACCTTCCCGTCAGGATGAGGAGATTGTCCAGGAGCAGTTATGCCGCGTTGGCCTTGAGTCTTTCAGCGAGCGTATGGTGACGACACTGTCTGGGGGTGAGCGCCGGCGCATGGAAATCGCGGCCCTTGGCGCTCAGCAGACCCCGGTCGTTTTGCTGGATGAGCCCGTCAATCATCTGGATCTGCACTATCAGGTGGATCTGATGAGCGCGATGCTGAAGGAATGGCAGCGCAGGGGATGCGCTGTGATGATGGTGATGCATGATCTCAATCTTGCGCTGCGCTTCAGTAATCGGCTGTTGCTGCTTTTTGGTGACGGGGAGACCTGTCAGGGAGATGTGGATTCGGTCGCGACGGAAGCGACGCTCACCCGATTGCTGGGACACCCTTTGCGACAGATCTCCGCTGGCACGGACGCCATCTTCTGGCCGCTGTAGCGGCTACCCCAGCGCGTGGCCCACGCTCTGTCCTGAGCGCGTACGGGCGTGCCGCCGGACCTTGCCGCTACTGAATCAGCCGCCTCCGGAACAGCACGGTTGCAATCCAGGTGGTCGCCAGCCCGAAAATGCCCAGGGCGGCGAGATGAAACCCGAGGTCTGTGATGGGCTGCCCGACGACGATGGGGCGAATGATTTCAACGGCATGGGTAAGCGGCAGAAACTGGACCGCTGACTGAACTGGCCCAGGCAAACTACTGACGGGATAAAACACGCCGCAAAGAATGAACATCGGCGTCATGACGAGCGTCATGTAAAAGTTGAAGTATTCGTAAGCACGGGCATAGGCGGTGATGATGAGCCCCGGCGCTGCGAAACAGACTCCGGTGAGGAAAATCACCGGTATCACCAGCAGGGCAGTCCAGTCGTTCACGGCGCCCAGGACTGCGGCCACGGCCAGAATAGCGCTGCCGCTCACGAGACTCTTGGTACCGCACCAGAGCAGTTCGCCGATGACGATGTCGTCAACCTCTGCTGGTGTCGCCAGGATGGCTTCGTAGGTCTGCTGGGGCACCATCCGGGTGTAGACGGACCACATGGACTCCATGCTGGCAACATTCATTGCGGACCAGGCGATAAATCCCGAGGCGAGGAAGGTGAAGTAGGGCATCCCGTCGAGTTCACCGACAAACCTGCCAAGGCCGTAGCCGATGCCCAGAAGATAGATAAAGGGTTCGCCAAAATGCAGTAACAGGCTGGCAGTCATGAGCCTGCGCCAGACCAGCGCATTACGCCGCCAGACGGCGAGAGACTCAAGGCGCAGGCGGGGAGGAGCAAAAGTACTCATCCGCGTAAGGCCCGGCCCGTCAATCGCAAAAACACATCCTCAAGGCCCGAGCGCCGGTGCAGGCAAACCATGTCGGTGAGGTTCTGGGAAAATTGCACTAATCCCTGGGCATCATTGGCATAAAGGTAAAGGCTGTCGCCCGCTTGTTCGGTCCGCCATGCGTCTGGCAGAGCGTCGATTCGGATTCGTTTGACTTCGCCCCGGATCTCGAGCACATCGCTTTCGCAGTATTTTTCGATCAGCTCCGGCGGGCTTCCCTGTGCCAGCAGGCTCCCCTCATCGATCACAATCAGTTCATCGCACAGCCGCTCTGCTTCTTCCATATAGTGCGTGGTGAGCAGAACCGTTTTGCCCGCCCGCTTCATCTGGTGAATCAGCGACCAGATCATGTGTCTTGCCTGGGGATCCAGCCCGGTGGTGGGCTCGTCAAGCACAAGGAGTTGCGGATCATTGACCAGAGCGCGCGCAAGGGTCAGCCGGCGTTTCATGCCGCCGGAGAGTGTACTGATTCGGTCATCGGCTCGAGGCGCGAGTTCCACCATGTCGAGCAACCCGGGGATCCGCTCGTCCATCACCTTGGGGTCAAGCCGGAAGTAACTGCCGTACATCGAGAGGTTCTCTCTCACCGTAAAGTCAGGATCGAGATTGTCGGCTTGCGGCACGATGCCGGTCCGTTGGCGAATGGTTCTTCGGCCGTGATTGATATCGTGGCCGAAGACCTCAAGCACGCCTCCGGAGCGGGGCGACTGCCCGAGCAGCATACGCAGCGTGGTGGTTTTGCCCGCCCCGTTTGGACCGAGCAGGCCAAAGCAGGTTCTCGGCTGGATATCAAAGCTGAGACCCGCAACAGCGGTTATGCTGTCGAATGCTTTTCGAATATCACGACAGTGAACGACTGGCGAGGCGTGCGTTTGATCGATTGCGCCGGAAGTCAATGTTGGTTCAGTTTGGAAACTGGCTGTCGCACCATTGCGGAAGATCTGCAATGGAGTCCAGTGCACCGTCACAGCCCGCAGGCACGGCGTCCTTCGCGCTATTTCCTGTGCGGACGAGCAGGCTGCGCAAGCCTGCATTGACCGCGCCGCTGATGTCCGAAGCAATGCTGTCTCCGATCATCACGGTATCCTCCCGCGCAAAGCCGGCACGTGACAGTGCGGCATCAAAAAAAGTACGTTGGGGTTTGCCGATTATCGTAACGGGGCCGTCGATCACCGATTCCATGGCAGCCACGATCGGCCCAAGACCAATGCGGGTAACGTCGCCATCCGGCCAGGTGGCATCACGATGCAAGGCGACTACCTCTGCACCCTGTACCGCCAATCTCCGCGCAATGTCGAGTTCCCCAAAGTTCGCCCAGAGAGACTGCCCGATAACCACGGTGTCGGCGGTTTCCTCTTTGCGCGACACTGTGTGGCCGTGCTCTTCCAGCAGACCCGCCAGGCTGTCATCACCGATCAGAAAGCACCGTGCAGCACCGAATTTCTGATTCAGGTATTCCGCCGCTGCGAGGGATACCGGCAGAATCTCGTCGGTATGCACTCGATAACCGAGGCCTGTCAGTTTTTCCCGAATATCGTTTGCCGACATTCGGGAAGTGTTGGTGACCAACAGGAAGGGAAACCCTCGGCTGCGGAGATAGGCAAGGACACCCGGCCCACGTGCCACCGGAGCGGAGCCTCCATAAAGGACGCCATCGATATCAATAAAAAAAGACGGTCTGGACAATGCTTTGCCTGGACTCATTTCTGGACGCAGTAGTCTAACGTTCCGCGTGGAGTCAGGGTACTCTGATCCGGTATCATCGGGTTGTGGTTAACTCCACTTAACGCTTTTTTAAGGTCCGTGGGTTATGGATGAACAGACGGCTGATCTGAAGTCCCAGTTTCTGGCTTGGCAATGCCTTGTCCGGCAAAGGGCAATGCGAGTGGGCGACGGGCGGCCGACCTCGGGAATGTGTCCGCACCTGTCGTTGGCCGACGGGGGGAACTATTCCGGTCAGGTCACTTTGCTTGTCATCCGGGCGGATGCTTCGCACGATATCTCTCAATTCAGGCATATGGTGCAAAAAACCCACGATCCTGCCGATCGTTACAAAGCGGCAATCAAGTACCTGTCCGCTACGTATTACCAGAAACCCCAGGAGTTCTCAGGCGAGATGACGGGTCTTTTCGGTGCTGAGAGCTTATTGGCCCGGGCGCTCAGTGCGCGGGGTTCGTGCATCCTTGAGTTCAGCCAGTTCGGTTCGCGGTACCGATTGCCCTGTTCAGTGCGAGAACTCGAAGAAAAGACCGAAGCGTACCAAGCGACTTACTGGCACAACCGCCTGTTCAATCCCCGAATGCCTGCCGAGATCAAAATTCTCGGATTTTTGCCTGATTGGAGCGAAGCAGCGTTTGAGGAGGCAAGAAGTTCGGACTAGTTCGGCCGTGTCCGGACGACTCCCACGAGGTCACTTCGGGCTTTGTCCAGATGGTCATAGATCGTGTCCAATGCGGAATCCAGATCCCGCTTGGCGATCATATTGTACAAGTGCCGGTGATGGGCGTTGTATTGGGCAATTCGCTCTGGTACCAGGATAGATTCCTTCATGGCTGCCCACTGGTCGTGACTGCGGGTTTCATTTACAAGCTGGTATAGCCAGACCATCAGTCGATTACGGGTACATTCCGCCATCGCGAGATGGAACTCAGCGTCCGCTTTGGAAAAGGCTTCCGGGTCCCCGGCCGCGCCTTCCACCTTCAGCAGCGCCTTGCGCATTCGTTCGATATCCATGGCGGTCGCATTAGCAACGGCAAGACGGACGATTTGCGGTTCTATGCCGAGACGAACGTCGATGAGTTCCAGAGGGCTGGTGACATCCGCGATTTCGGTGTGTTCAGAGAACTGCCGGTAGGTGACAAAAGTCCCGCTGCCGATCTGCCGATCCACCATACCAAGTTCCTGGAGCCGGCGTAGCGCCTCGCGAATCGTACCGCGGGACGTCTTGAAGAGATCTGCCAGTTCCCGCTCGGCGGGGAGCCGCTCGTTGAGTCCATAGGCCCCATCCATTATCGCGCGCCGCAGCTTCGCGGCGATGCCCGCAGAACCTCCGACCGTTACCGCTTCCGGTAGGGGTGGGAGTAAATCGCCGTGTGTACCGAGTTCTTGATATTCCTGTCCCATTTCAAACCTCTTGTTCGAACTTATGCGCTCTATTGGTTCAAACCACAAATATACCAATCATCGTAAAGGTCTCAATTCGGGTTGGAATATGACAGCAAACCGATCAATAATCAAGGAGGAGCTTTTGTTCGAATTTCTCAAATTCAACTGGGATATCAATTTATTTGCGTTTCCCCTAAAGAAGTTTCATAGGCTTTAAATTGGTAGGTTCTTGTCTTGTGTACTGAGGGCAGACTAAGCGTCTGGAGAAATTGGGCGAATTTGATTACCAGAGGGCATCAAGTTGGTGCCGCATTCGGAGGACATTGTTCAAGATGGCTTTTCCCACAAGCTCGAAGTATGTCATCGTCGGCGCAGGGATTCACGGTTTGAGCACCGCGTATCACCTTGCCCTGCAACTCAAAAGAAAAGGCGAAGGTGATGGTTCCGACATCCTCGTCGTCGACAAAACCGCGATCGCTGCCGGTGCATCAGGCATTGCCTGTGGCGTTGTGCGCAACAACTATTACCAGCCGGCCATGCGCGAGCTCATGGCGCATAGCGTCAAGGTTTGGGAGAGCGATCCCGAAGCCTACAGTTACCATCCGGTCGGTTACATGCAGATCAGCCCCGAGGTCATGCGTGAGGACGTCTCGACCATTGCCGAACAACAAAAGGATATCGGTTACGAGTCGGTTTTCATTGAGGGCGCCAAAGAGTCCACTGAGTACATGCGGGGCCTCTTCGACGACTGGCAGGCCCAGGGCATCACGTCGGTGCTGCATGAAAAGCCAGGCGGCTATTCGAACAATACCCGTGCCATGTATGGCCTGGCCGGCAAGGCTGAAGGGGAGGGTGTTCGAATCCTGACGGGTGCGACTGTACGGGGATTCGAGCGCGGTAATGGCAGCGGCGCCGTCACCGCAGTGGTTACGGACCGGGGAACAATTGAATGTGATTACGTTGTGCTCGCGGCAGGCCCCTGGGTGAAGAGTCTGTGGGAGATGCTTGAGTTGCCTCGCGCGGTGACTATCAAGGGTTCGGACGGCGAGATGCATCATGACATTCCGATGTGGATTTTCTGGTCCCTGCAGGAAGGCACTTTGGGAGTGGATCCCAAAATGCAGCGGACTAACGACGGTGAGATGCCGCCCGTGATCCATGTCGACTCTGACGCGCCGCTGATCTCGGATGTCGACGGGTCAGTCATTACAGAAGAGATGTGGGGCATCTACTACAAACCGGATTTCCACTTTAACGGAATTCAAGGCGGAGCCGCACCCTTTAAGGTGCCGACCGAGCCAGATAAGGTGGCGGTGGATCCGTACGGACCGGATTCGCCCGATTTTGTTGTGGGGGCAGAGTTTGCGCACATGTGGTGCTCGGCACTCGCTCACTGCCAGAAACGTTTTGAAGGCCAGACGCCAAAATACAAGGATGAGCCGTCTGGCGGTATCGGCGCGTTCACCCCGGACAGCTTTCCGGTATTCGATGTGTTCTGCGAGAACTGCTATGTGATTGCAGACTCCAACCACGGGTACAAGATGCTGGGTGTCGGTCAGCTCGTTGCAGAAGAGATTGCAGGAGCTCCAAGCGCGTTGCTCGAACCTTTCCGTTTTTCAAGGTACGAACAGGGCAAGCTGCACCCGGTATCCAACAGTCCGTTTCCTTGGAGTTAATAAGGATTAAACATCAACATGAGCCGTCAATTAATATCAATATTCATATCAATGTAGACAAGCAGTATTGAATTAAACAAAACCAAACTGATCGAAAACCTGATTAAGGAGGGGAACAGCAATGACCGATCTTGAAGCCCATGTCAACCAACCAGGACGAGACGACCTCGTCAAACAGGTTAGGGAGAAAATAAAGGAAACCGGTGTCGACTATATTTATTATCAGTTCGTTTCGGTCACAGGACGAATCGTCGGTAAGGGCATTCCATCCGCACATTGGGAGCGCATCGCGGAAAAAGGCTTTCAGCTGGTATACGGCTCAACCGCCAACCTCTTTGTTGACCGTCATGGCAACTATATTGGTTATGGCCCTGAATCCTCTGAACTTGTAGGCATTCCAGACCCCGAAACCTTTTGTCAGTTACCCTGGGACAAACGGGTCGGTCGTGTATTCTGTACATTGTTTCGGAATCGCGAGGAGGTC
Organism: Pseudomonadota bacterium; assembly: GCA_016845525.1. GTDB lineage: Bacteria > Pseudomonadota > Gammaproteobacteria > Arenicellales > UBA868 > UBA868. The sequence continues at coordinate 6,639 of JAERSQ010000167.1, read as the reverse complement.
GAGAATCCCGGTGGCGCATTAACTTCGGATTGCCGTGGTAATTTGCGCCGAATTCACAATGCATTCCAGGACAAGCATGGGCTCGATATGCGCTGCGGCACCGAGCCTGAGATGATGTGGTTAAAACGCGGTGCGGACGGCAAGCCAGACGGCGGTGTGACAAAGCCTAATTGCTACCACATTGACCAGTTCGAAGAACTTCGCCCCACCTTCATGAAGGTTATCGAGTATGCCCAGCAAATGGGTCTCGATATCATCCAGGGTGACCATGAAGATGCGCCTGGACAACTGGAGTTGAATACCCAGTTTGATGATGTGTTGCGTAATGCGGATCGGCTGACCACTTATCGACAGATCTGCGCGCAGGTCGCTCGTGAAGATAACCTGATTGCTTGTTTCATGTCCAAACCATTTATGGGAGTTTCAGCGAGCGGCTGTCACCACAATATGTCGCTTTGGCGGGGCGGTGAGGACGTGGTCAACACGCTTGGGTTTGATTCCCTGCCGGGTATGGAAGGGGCGTTCAGTTATCGGGTCGGCGGTGAGAATACATTTATGCCGGATCCATCGATCGATGAGCGGGCTCCCGGGCCGATTGGTCTGCAGTCTATCGGTGGCGTCATCAAGCACTTGGGCGCATTGACGTCCATCGGCTCTTCGACGGTTAACTCCTATCGTCGCCTGTGGGATACCGGTTTCTGGGCGCCAATTTTTGCTGACTGGGGCTATCAAAACCGTACCTGTGCGTTGCGTGTATCGGCTCCGGGACGCTTTGAGTACCGCTCGGTTGACTCGATGGTGAATCCATATCTGATGGGTTCCGCGTTGTTGAAAGCTTTCGATGATGGCATTGAGAACAATCTTGATGCGGGTGAGGCCGAAGAACGCAATATTTATGAGGCGATCGACGCGGGCAAAGATGTAAAGAAGTTGCCCATGTCACTGGGTGAGGCTTTGGACGAATTGCGCAATGACGAGGTTATTAAGTCCTCAATGCCCGGGGAGATGTTCCGGGTGTTCGAGCATTACAAGCGTGATGAATGGGAGCGCTTCATGCACACCACCACCGAATGGGACACGGAAACCTATCTGGATTGCCTGCCCTAAACGAACGATGCTCAACGCGGCGGCGCAAACGCGCTGTCGCGTTGGGACCTGAATTTTGTATCTCAACAATTACTTATACGGAGGTTAAGGTCCTATGTGCGGGATAGCCGGTTTGATTCACCGGGGTAAAAGCAGCAACGTCGGCCGAGAGTTGACGGACATGCTGCAGTCGCTTAAGCATCGAGGCCCGGATTCCACGGGTTTCGCGCTCTACGGCAACCCCAAGTCTGGAGAGCACGTACTGCGGTTCAAGGTCGCAGAACAGGAAGATATGCGTCACGGTTTCCAGATTCACGATCAGGTGCGTGAGCGCAGAGCAGAAGTCGATCGGCGTCTTGACGAGCTGGGTGCGCGCCTTGTCAGCCAGGAAGAGGCTACTGAGTATGCATACCGTTATTGGATTTCCTATGACGGGGATATGAAAAAACTCGCGGACTACGTCGAAGACATAGAGGGAGCCGAGATTCTTTCTATCGGCAATGCGCTTGAATTGGTCAAGGATCTGGGAGACGCGACCGTGGTCTCGGGTCAGTATGGCCTCGGGGAGTTCGGTGGTACCCACGCGATTGGACATACCCGAATGGCGACCGAGTCCGATGTGGATATCCGTTCGGCACACCCGTATTGGGCTTACCCTTTCAACGACATCTCGGTCGTGCACAACGGCCAGTTGACCAATTACTGGGGATTCCGACGCGAAATGGAGCGCCGTGGCCACCGATTCATGTCCAACTGCGACTCTGAACTGATCGCCGTCTATCTGGCAGACCGGATGGAGCGCGGCGAAGACCTTGAGGAAGCAATGCACCGGTCTGTGGACGAACTGGATGGGGTGTTCACGTACGTTGTGGCGACATCAGACAAACTTGGCATGGCCAAGGATGTGATGGCCGCCAAGCCGATGGTGCTTTATGAAAGCGACGACTTTGTTGCGTTGGCGTCAGAAGAGGTAGCCATCCGCAGCGTCTTCCCACATGAAATTGATACTTACGATCCTTATGAAGGAGAGGTGATGGTATGGCAGAGCTAGACCAGGCCCATGAGTCCTATGAACTGGGCATGCACACTGAGCAGTTGAGCGGCCGAACTCAACAAGTCTTTTTTTCAGCAGAAGAGTCCGACAACCTGGTTTACCCCTGGGCGCCAGTGGTGGACTTTGACAAAAGCGGCGAGATCGATGCTGAGTCGCTCAATCAGCAGGAAGTGAATGCCGAAATCCGGCGATTAATGTCTGAGGGCGTCGGCACCATCACCGTGCGGAACCCCGGAGCTAAGCACTCTCTTGGCGTGGGTATTCTGAGTCGGCTGAATCTTCATTTCGACGGCAGTCTGGGCTATTTCGGTTGCGGCCTGCTTGATGGCCCCAACGTGACGGTGAGTGGACGTGTGGGTTGGTCCTGCGGCGAGAATATGATGGCCGGGACCGTGCTGATCGAAAAGAACGGCGGCTCGACTTTCGGCGCCGCGATCCGTGGCGGCGATCTCGTCTGCAAGGGCGATGTCGGCAGCCGAACCGGTATCGACCAAAAGGGCGGCACCATCATCGTTGGCGGCCGAGCCGGCGCCTTTTCCGGATTCATGATGCAGCGCGGCCGCATGGTGATTCTTGGGGATGCCGGCAAGAACCTCGGTGACTCGATGTACGACGGCACAATCTATGTGGGCGGCAAGATTGCTGATCTCGGCGTTGATGCAGTAGAAGAAGAGATGACGGATCTTGACCGTGAGTGGCTCACCCGCAAACTCTCTCAGTACGGGTTGGAAGCGCCGAACGGCACCGAAAACATGACCAAGATTGTCTCCGGCAAACAGCTTTGGAACTACGACAATCTTGAGCCCACCGAAAAGAAACTGGTGCTCTAAACCAGCTCGATATTCGATATAGGAAAAAAATCATGGCAACGAAAAGAAATACCGACATTATCGGCAGCAGTTTCATGTTTCCGCCGGAAGTCATTGACGATATCCACGTCAAGGCGGAACTGGGCCGCTATCGGATGCGCGGATTCTCTCTCTTTAAGAAGATTCCAAGTTGGGATGACCTGACTTTCCTTCCCGGCACCCTGACGCGGTTCGTCATCGAGGGGTATCGGGAAAAATGCTTAACCAAGACCGTCATCGGCCCCCGGGCAAAACGGCCGCTGGAGCTTGATATTCCGATCTATATCACCGGGATGAGCTTTGGCGCCCTTTCGTATGAAGCCAAGACGGCTCTTGCTCGCGGCGCCACCATGGCGGGCACCGCGACCTGCTCGGGCGAAGGCGGCATGATTCCCGACGAACGTCGTTATTCCGAAAAATGGTTCTATCAGTGTATCCAGTCCCGTTACGGCTTTAACCCGCATCATCTGCGTTTGGCAGATGGCTGCGAGTTCTTTATTGGCCAAGGCTGTAAAGTGGGCTTGGGCGGACACCTGATGGGACAGAAAGTCACCGATCAGGTTGCCGAGATGCGTTCTTTGCCGGCCGGCATCGATCAGCGTTCACCCGCACGGCATCCCGATTGGCTCGGTCCCGATGATCTTGCGCTCAAGATTGAGGAAATTCGTGAAGCCACCAATTGGGAGATTCCCATTCAGCTCAAACTGGGCGCGGCTCGGGTCTATGACGATGTGCGGATGGCAGCGAAGACGGATCCGGACTCCATCTACATCGATGGTATGGAAGGCGGTACTGGTGCCGGACCCCACCTCGCTACCGAGGAAACGGGCGTCCCGGGTATCGCGGCCATCCGCCAGGCACGCCGTGCACTGGAAGACGTAGGCAAATCTGGAGACATCTCCTTGGTGTATGCCGGAGGAATCCGAAATGGCGGCGATGTCGCCAAAGCACTGGCCTTGGGCGCCGACGCGGTAGCCATCGGACATTCCGCGATGATGGCCCTTAACTGCAACAAGGATATCCCTGAAGCCGACTTTGAAAAAGAGATGGGTGTTGAAGCCGGCCAGTGTTATCACTGCCACACTGGACGTTGCCCTGTGGGAGTAGCCACACAGGATCCCGAGTTGCGCAAGCGGCTCGATCCGGACGCCGCGGCGGAGCGGGTTTACAACTTCCTGCACACGCTCGCCATCGAGTGCCAGATGCTGGCCCGGGCCTGCGGCAAGACCAATGTCCACTCTCTGGAGCCTGAGGATCTTGCGGCGCTGACGATGGAAGCGTCGGCACTGGCGCAGGTGCCTCTGGCCGGCTCACAGCACACCGTCGGTCGTCCTGACATGACGCGTTTCTGAGGATAAGCACATGGCATACGAAAAAGATATCGATCATTTCATCAAAGGTGATGGCCTGGATTCGGAGCGTGAGCAGACCATTGGTCAGCACATCGGATATCGCTACGACGTCAACCTGGTACCCGACTACGAACGGCTGACTCCGTTTCTCAAGAACTACATTGAGACGATGGGTTGGACTGACCTGAACTGGCTCGAAGATGTCCATATGGGTTACGAGGAAAGCCGACCGGCTGTTTTTGACAGGAATATCAATGGTTGGGTCACGATTCCCGAAGAGATTGATTTGCCAGACAACCAGCAGGACCGGGATATGATTGCCCGGGAGCTTCTGATCAAGTTCCAGATGTCGCCCAAGCATCCGATGGTGGATCTCAGGAAAGCTTACGCAAAGTTCTGAGTTGCCCGCTCGCAGGGAATAGCGGGGCCGGCAGGCGGTAGCAGGGAATAGAAGCGGCGGTTCGGATTCCGGATCGCCGCTCTGCCTCGGCTGATTTTCATCGGGGTTATGCCGGGTTATCACTTCATAGGCAGGTTCTCAACGGCCGGCCTGCCGCTTGGTCTAGACTGCTAAGTCCGGGACGCTCGAGGAAAAGCCCGCGCTCGGCTGCAAATTAAAATTGTATGCCAGTTACCGGTTTGACCAAACGGCATTAGGACGGTAGCCCAAGTATGAGTGCAAATCCGAATCAGCAGACGACAGCAGATTACCGCGACATCAACGGAAAGGCGGTTGCATCTGCGATGTTGTCGCAGGTATCGATCGATGTCAGCGGCCTTCAGAGCTCGGGCTGGCAGCCCCGCCTTGTTTCTATCCGGATCGGAGAGCACCCATCGGCAGATCTTTACATCCGTAATCAGGAACGGGCGGCGCAGAAAGTAGGAATTGGTTTTGAGATGCGCAATTTCCCTGCAGATATTTCGGAAGTCGAAGTCCGCGCGGCGATCATGAATCTCAACGTCGACCCTGGCGTAACAGGCATTATCCTGCAGCGACCCGTGCCTGAGCATCTGCCTATCCAACAACTCCAGTCTACGATTGCGCCGCTGAAAGATGTCGAAGGGATGCATCCTGCCTCCATTGGCAATATTGTTTACCGGAATATTGAGTTGGGGCCCTGTACGGCGATGGCAGCGGTCGAATTGCTCAAGGAAACAGGCGTCTCGCTACAGGGTCTTGAAGTCACCGTGATAGGACATTCGGAAATCGTTGGAAAGCCGATTGCCTTTTTGCTGATGGCCGAAGGCGCTACCGTTACCGTGTGTCACCATATGACCCGGGAGGTAGCGGTTCATACCCGCCGGGCAGATGCCGTGTTCGTTGCGGTAGGCCGGCCGGGGCTTTTGAAGGGTGACATGCTCAAACCCGGAGCCGTCGTGGTAGATATCGGCATCAACCAGGTTGAGTCCGAAAGCGGCCGTAGTCACGTTGTGGGGGATTGTGACTATGAGGCCTGTAAAGAAGTCGCCGGATGGATCACACCGGTCCCCGGGGGAGTGGGTCCTGTGACAGTGGCCGTGCTGATGCGCAACACGGTTGTTGCAGCGCGTCGGCTGCAGGCATCGTACTCGGACCAATTCAAGAATCATCAATAAATCAGATCAGTCAGAGGAGAATCATGCAAACCGTACCCAGTGATATTGAGATTGCGCGCGCAGCGGCAACCCGGCCCATCGGAGAGATTGGAGACAAGCTCGATATACCTTCCGATTCACTGCTGTCCTATGGCCCCACCAAGGCCAAGATCAGCAATCAGTTCATCGAGTCACTGTCCAACCGGCCCAACGGCAAGTTGATCCTGGTGACGGCGATCTCGCCGACGCCTGCCGGTGAGGGCAAGACGACCACAACCGTCGGACTGGGAGACGGGCTAAACCGCATCGGTAAAAAAGCGCTGATCTGCCTTCGTGAGCCATCGCTTGGGCCGTGTTTCGGGATGAAAGGGGGTGCGGCCGGTGGGGGTTATGCGCAGGTGGTTCCAATGGAGGATATCAACCTTCACTTTACGGGAGACTTTCATGCGATCGGTGCGGCGCACAATCTGTTATCCGCGTTGGTCGAAAACCACATTTACTGGACTAATGAACTTGCCATTGATCAACGCAGGGTGACCTGGCGCCGGGTTGTGGATATGAATGACCGCGCGCTTCGCCAGATCACCGTGGCTCTCGGCGGCGTGGCAAATGGATTCCCCCGTGAAGGGGGCTTTGATATCACGGTTGCCTCGGAAATCATGGCCATCTTCTGTCTTTCAGAGGATCTTTCCGACCTGCAGCGCCGCCTCGGCAACATCATTGT
>JAERSQ010000166.1 GCA_016845525.1 Pseudomonadota bacterium | reverse complement strand
AAGAATTCTGCGTAGTCATAAGAGAACTTAAGGAGGAACAACGATGAAAGAGCTGAAAAAAGAAGATGTTGTAGAGCAACTCGCCACGGGCCAGATGAGCCGCCGGCAGTTCAACCAGAGCCTGATGGCGCTCGGCGCGACGATGGTCATGATGCCGATGGGCAGCCGTTCTGCCTTCGCGGGAAGCGATGATCATCCCACGGTCTTTACCTGGGAAGGCTGGGATGTGCCGGAGCTGCATCAGCCGTACCTCGCCAAACACGGCGAATCCCCCAACATGGCCATTTTTGGTGACGAAGAAGAAGCCTTCGCCAAAATGCGCGCGGGATTCAAGGTTGATCTCACACAACCCTGTACTTACAAAGTGCCGATCTGGAAAGACGCCGGCATTCTTGAGCCGATTGACACCAGCCGGCTCAGCACTTGGGATGACATTATCCCTAGCCTGAAAACCATTCCGGGCACCTATGAAGGCAACAACCAGTACTTCTTCCCGACCGATTGGGGACTGACGTCGGTACTGTACCGTGCGGATCTCGCACCCGAGTATGTCGATAACGAAAGTTGGGGCTTGCTCTGGGATCCCAAGTACAAAGGCCGTCTCTCGATGGCAGACAGTCTGATCGACGGTGTCATGGTGGCTGCTATTTATATCGGTGCTAAAGATCCCTTTAACATGACCGATGACGAAATGGCGAAAACCCGGGCAGCGCTGAAGGAGCAACTGCCGTTGATGCGCTACTACTGGACCAGCCCGGCCGACATTGAGCAGGCACTCGCCTCTGGAGAACTGGTTGCGACCTCTGCCTGGAACTCGTCTTACGCTGCGCTGAAAAAAGAAGGGTTGGATGTACGCTACACCAGCCCGAAAGAAGGCGCCATGACCTGGGTCTGCGGTTTCTGCCTGATGAGCGACCATGATCCGGCCAAACTCGACCGGATCTATGACTACCTGGATGCTTATGCCAGTGTCGAGTCCGGCGTCTTTGCGCTCACTGAGTACGGCTATGGGCACGGCAACATTCATGCCTTTGCCAAGGTCGAGCAGGACAGCCCTGGACTGCTGAAAGAACTTGGCTACTCGGTAGACGTTAATGAGACATTGAACGCCGGCATCTTCCAGGCCCCGATGGGCAACGAGCCGGCGCTGCAGGCCATGTTCGAGGAAGTCAAAGCCGGGATGTAGGCTATCGGTTGGACGTTCAGTAGACGTTGAGTAGAAGATGCCGGGCGGGGCTTCCCCGTCCGGCATCATGCTTTCAGTTCACCGTCATCCTGCTGCCCGCAGGGTCCTCCCTGATTAAGATTTATCGCTCATGAGCAGATCGACCACCTCTTCGCCAGGTTTCGGTTTAAGCCTGCGCCGACGCTTCCTGGCAAGCGAACCGCTGCGCGGGTTCAGTCTGCTGTCACCGACGCTGTTGGCGATGGTGTTCGGCCTTGCCATGCCGTTGCTGGTCCTCTTCTCCTTAAGTTTCTGGCTGCAGGACTACGTTGATTTCATTAAAACCTTTTCATGGAAAAACTACGCGGACTTTTTTGCCAAACCCATATACGGAATGATCCTGTTCAAGTCGATCAAGATCTCCGGCCTGGTGACCTTGGTCACCGTTCTGTTGGCTTATCCGATGGCATATTTCATTGCGTTTCGGATCAAGACCAACAAGCTGGTCTGGCTGATTCTGATCACAGTCCCCTTCTGGACAAGTTACCTGCTGCGCGTCTTTGCGTGGAAAGTGATGCTGGGCTATAACGGGGTAGTTAATTCGGGACTCAAGTCCATTGGGCTCATTAGCGAGCCGCTTGAGTTTTTGTTGTACAACCCGATGGCCGTCACGCTTACTCTGGCTCACGCATGGGCCGCTTTTGCAATCCTGCCGATTTATGTCTCACTGGAGAAGATTGACCGCTCCCTGCTGGAAGCCGCGCGTGACTTGGGTGAAAACGCCTTCATGACTTTTATCCGGGTTACGCTGCCGCTCTCCCTGCCAGGCGTTATTGCCGCAAGCCTGCTGGTCTTCATTCCGACCGTGGGAGATTACGTCACGCCGACGCTGGTGGGAGGACCAAGCGGAATCATGATCGGCAACATTATCCAGTCGATGTTTGGCAAAGCCTTTAACTGGCCACTCGGTGCCGCCATCTCCGTCATGTCGATGCTCACGGTAACGATCATGGTCTGTGTGTTTCTCTGGGGCACCCACCGATTCCGCAGGAGGGTCGCATGAACGCGAATCGGCCCTGGTGGCGCCCCGACGGCTTTGCCGTCTACGCGGTCATCTACCTGACCTTTATCTATCTTCCGGTGTTGTTCCTGCCGCTGTTTTCGTTCAATAAATCCAAGTACATCGCGTTTCCGTTGAAAGGATTTACGCTCCAGTGGTACCAAAAAATGATCAACACGCCCGACTTGCTGGAGGCGTTGATGAACAGCGTAAAAGTCGGTGTCGCGGTAGCTATTCTGAGCACGATGTTCGGCCTTCTTGCCGCAAAAGCGGTCACCCGCTACCGGATACCGGGTCGGGGAGCTGTGATGGGCTTCATCATGGTGCCTCTGGTGATTCCGGGAATTATTCTGGCGATTTCGCTGCTGATCCTGATCACTCAGCTCGACATTCCGCTATCACTATGGACTGTCGGTTTTGCACACATGCTGTTGTGTACCCCTTTCGCGATGTTGGTCCTGATCTCTCGAATGGAGGGCTTCGACCGCAGCCTGGAGGAAGCAGCCCTCGACCTGGGCGAGAACGCCTGGATGACATTTTGGCGAGTCACTTTTCCTATTGTGTTGCCGGGCATCATAGCGAGCCTGTTGCTGACTTTTACAATCTCTTTCGACGAGTTCGTATTGGCATTCTTTCTCACCAGTACGGATCCAACACTGCCGATTTATATCTGGAGCTCGCTTCGTTTTCCGCTCAAACTCCCCCCCGTCCTCGCATTGGGCGCCACCATCTTTGTTCTGTCCTTTATTGTGGTGTCTTTTGCCGAATGGATCAGGCGGCGGGGTGTCAAACTTGAAAGCAGTTCAGGAATCTGATCATGAGTGACCCAATCATTTCATTCCAAGGTGTTAACAAGCGTTTTGGTCAAGTCACGGCGGTCGATAACGCCTCCTTCGATATCCAACGAGGCGAATTCTTCTCGCTGTTAGGGCCTTCCGGCTGCGGCAAGACTACTTTGCTGCGGATGGTCGCAGGCTTTGAGGTCCCGAGCGCCGGCGAGATCCTGATCGATGGCCAACCCATGTCGGCCACCCCGCCGAATCACCGGCCGGTGAACATGGTGTTTCAGAACTACGCGATTTTTCCGCACCTGGACGTGCGTAATAACATTGCCTTCGGCATGCGCAAAGCCGGACTGACCCGCGCTGAGCTCGACAAACGGATCGACGAAGTACTGGATCTCATCAAGCTCCCCGGCTATGGCAGCCGCGGGGCAGATGAACTCTCGGGCGGGCAGCGCCAACGGGTGGCGCTGGCGAGAGCGCTCATCAAGCAACCCAAGGTGCTGCTGCTGGATGAGCCGCTGGGGGCGCTCGACAAAAAGCTGCGTGAACAGATGCAGATCGAATTACGGCAACTGCAGCAGCAGATCGGCATTACCTTCCTGTTCGTGACGCACGATCAGGAAGAAGCGCTTACCCTCTCTGATCGGATTGCGGTGATGTCGGAAGGCGTGGTCATGGAAATTGCCTCGCCGGGACAGCTTTATGAATCACCCGGTTCGCCCTTCGTCGCAGATTTCATCGGCAGCATGAATTTCTTTGAGGGTGAGGTCCTCTCGTCAACTGACAGCACGATGACGGTTGAGACCGGTGCTCTGGGAACGGTCAGTGTGACGAACTCCGACGCCCAGATGGTCTCCGGACAAAAAGCCTGGGTCGCGATCCGACCGGAGAAAATGCAACCGGTGTTTTCCGATCCGGGAGAACACCCCAATACCACAGGCGGCACAATGGGGCCTTCGGCCTATCTGGGTGACCGGAGCCACTTCTATGTGCACCTGCCGCAGCGCGAAGACCCAGTGCTGGTCGCGCTGCAGAATCTGGAGCGCTCGATGACGCACCTCCATAAACCCAATCAGCCGGTGTGGCTGCAGTGGGCCAGTGACGCCGTGGTGGTGCTCCTGCGGGACTGACCTCACCTCGCGGTCCAGGCGCCTACATGTTGTTTCGATTCGTCATCGTTGGGGCCAGCCTGTGCGTGGGACTGTGGATGGGGGACCCCGCCTTTGGGCAATCTTCAGTTGCCGTGCATCCAGCGAAAGGTGTACTGATTCTGGACGACACGGTCTATCACCTCGATAGCGCCACCCTGCCCCGCCCCGATGCGCTTTGCCAAGGAAACGGCGTTATCTGGCGCTGCGGAGAAACTGCCTGGACGACCCTGCAAGACCGTGTTTCGCGAGGGCGGATAAACTGCAGGCCTCTGGTCTCTCTGTCCGCTTCCGTGTCGATTACGGAACCCCTTCCGGCAGAATGCACTCTTGACGGAGCCAGTCTGAATGCGTGGCTGGTGCGCTACGGCTGGGCACTGGCCGACGACAGCCCTGCCGCGCCGTTTCAGGAAGAAGAAGCGCAGGCCCGCCAAGAAGCCCTCGGCATCTGGCGGGACGGCTTTATGCCGCCGCTGGAGTGGCGGGCCGCCGCGTCTTCAGAGTGTGACGTCTGCAGCGCTCGTCACGAGAGCATTGTCCGCTCCAAGGAGACACGACAACGAAAGTCCACCGCCGGGGATGCTGACTGAGGGTCGGTTGGCGTTTGGCTTCAGTGAGCAATCCATGCAGTACCCACGCCTGAACGCCCAAAACTGGGCTCAGTGGCGCGAGCCGATTCTGCTGCTGGAGGCGCAGATTTATGAGCCGTCTCGGCAGGACACCCCCGAAACGCTGGAGGGCATTATCTGTGATGGGCATGGCGTCAGTCTCGCAGCCGTCGAGGGTGACCGACTGGCGGGTTTTTGCCTCGGCGCACCGCTTGAACACTTTGCCCATGTTCGTGGCCCGGCAGAAGACCCGGTGCGGGGCAGCGCCACCGCACTTTATGCGGCAGACACCCTGGTTGACGCACATTACCGGGGCCAGGGGATCGGCCGGGAACTTAAAGTCCGCCAGATTGAGGCTGCCCGCTCAGAAGGCTTTAAATCTGTCTGCGGCCGCAATCGGGCGGGGCTTGCAAATGCCATGTGGCGGCTCAATACCTCGCTTGGCGCCCGGGCAGTTCATATAATTGAAAAAGATTACCAAGACGGCATAGAGCCTGACATTTGCATCTACTACCACATGGCACTGCCAAAACCCTGATACCGCAGGATGATGCATGAGACCTGACCAGATCCGCATTGTTGAAGTGGGGCCTCGCGACGGGCTTCAGAATGAAGCCCAACCGCTCACTCCCCAGGAACGGGTCGCATTGATCGAGCAACTGGCTGACGCGGGACTGCGCGATATCGAAGCCGGATCCTTTGTCTCGCCGCGCTGGGTTCCTCAGATGGCGGGCAGCGACGAAGTGCTCACAGCCCTTGCGGAGCGAAAAGACCTTCGGCTCCCCGTTCTGGTTCCCAACAAAAAAGGTTACGAACTATCCCGCGGCGCGGGCGCACGCGAAATTGCCGTCTTTGGAGCGGCTTCTGAAACCTTCTCGCAGCGTAACATCAACTGCAGCATTGCTGACAGCCTTGCGCGTTTTGCCGAAGTCTGTGCCCTGGCCAAAGCAGATGGTGTCGTGATCCGGGGTTATATCTCCTGCGTGCTGGGCTGTCCGTACGAAGGCAGTGTGGACATTGCGCAGGTCGCACGCCTGGCAGCCCAACTCGCGGAAATGGGCTGCTCCGAGATCTCCTTAGGCGACACGATCGGCGTGGGGACACCGGATAAGGCGCGCGCCCTGACCAAAGCTTGCGCCAGTGAAGTCGGCTTGGATCATCTTTCCGTACATTTCCACGATACCTATGGCCAGGCGCTTGCCAATATCCTGGCATGCATCGAGATCGGTGTAACCTCAGTAGACGCTGCCGTGGGCGGTCTGGGCGGCTGCCCCTATGCTGCGGGCGCTGCCGGCAATGTGGCGACCGAGGACGTGGTTTACCTCCTGGAGGGTCTCGGCATTAACTGCTCAGCCGATCTCGAGCAGCTTGTCACAATAACGGGATCACTCAGCAACCGGCTGGGACATCCTCCAGCCTCCCGTGTCGCCCGGGCCCGACTCGCCAAACGTCAATAAAGCCCTACGCCGCACAAATCCGCGAGCGCTCAGCAATCAGGTCAAGTCCGCGGGCCAGATCTGCACAAATATCTGATGGATCCTCGAGCCCAACGCTGACACGGATCAGGCTCTCACGGACTCCCATCGCGTCCCGCGCTTCCGCGCTGATACGCGAATGCGTGGTCGATGCAGGATGCGTGACCGTGGTTCTGCTGTCACCGAGATTGGCGGTAATGGATGCCATTCGGGTGGCATCAATAACCTGCCACGCGCTCTCCCGGCCACCTGCCACTTCAAATGCCAATATCCCTCCGAACCCGCTTTGCTGACGAAGCGCCTGTTCATGGCCGGGATGGGTCGTGAGTCCCGGATAATAGAGTCGCTGCACCGCCGGGTGCTCGGTCAGCCAACATGCTACTGCTGCTGCGTTATCACAATGTGCGCGCATGCGTAGCGGCAGGGTTTCCAACCCCTTTAGGAACACCCAGGCGTTGAACGGGCTCATGGCCGGACCTGCTGTGCGCAGGGTGTCGAATAGTTTGTCAAAGAGATCCTTGTCATTGACGACAAGCGCTCCCCCGACGCATCTCCCTTGGCCATCCAGATACTTGGTCGCCGAGTGCACCACAACGTCTGCTCCCAGTGCCAACGGTCTTTGCAGTACCGGCGTACAGTAGACATTGTCCACGGCCAGCAGTGCGTTCGCCTTACGGGCAAGGACAGAGATCGCTTCGATATTCGCGATCTCACACGTCGGGTTGGACGGCGATTCAACAAAAACAAGACGGGTTCGCGGCGTGATCGCACGCTCCCAGGCCTCAAGGTCTGTCAGAGGAACAAAATCAGCGATCACGCCGAAACGTTTGAGGATCTTCGAAAAGAGCGACACCGTTGATCCAAACACATTCACCGATACCGCAATCCGGTCGCCCGCACTAAGTGTTGCCAGGGCGAGGCAGAGAATTGCTGACATCCCTGATGCCGTGGCAACGCAGTACTCGCCGCCCTCCAGGGCTGCCAGGCGCTGCTCAAATGCACGGACCGTCGGATTGGTAAAGCGGGAATAGACGTTTCCCGGACGGTTCCCTGAGAATTTCTCGGCCGCATCCGCGGCACTATCAAAAACAAAACTCGAGGTCGCGAAGATCGGATCGCTATGTTCGTGCTCCTGCGTACGGGACTGTCCTGCACGAATGGCTTGGGTATCGATCTCCCAATCGGGGGCTGCTTGTTTCATTTCATTTCTGCACCATCTTTCGCCCGGCAGGCGTACAGCAGGCACAAAAAAACCCGCTACAGCCTGGGCCTGAGCGGGGTTCACTTGCACCTCGCTTTAGCCGTACTTATAAAGCGCCCGCAAGCTGATGTTCAAATCGGCGCTAAGGGAATCCTAGTTAAATACCCTCAAAATGTCAAAGGATTTCCAGGTTGGGTTCTTTTCAGGAGTCCGGCAGCAAGCCTGGCAGCGCAGTGAGATCCTTAAGCTCTGCATCAGCGACGGTGCCCAGGCGCTCGGGCTGCTGGCCGAAACGGTTGATCCAGGCGACTTTAAATCCGAACGCTCCTGCGCCTGCGGCGTCCCATGCATTGGAAGACTGGAAGGCAATTTCGGAGGGGCTGACGCCCAGTTGATCTACAGCCATCTGGTAAACACGCGGGTCCGGCTTATAGATACCGATGGCATCGATTGAAATGACTGCATCGAAGACATCCTGAAGACCGCTATTCTTGACCGCAGAACCCAGCATCCTGGGAGAGCCGTTGGAAAGCACCGTACAGCGAAAGCCCCTGTCTTTAATCTCGTTAAGCACTGCAGGCACTTCCGGGTAGCAGGACAGCTCAAGATACGCCTGCATGAGATCATCTTTCAATGCGGCATCGGCCGCTCGATAAGTATCCAGGGCAAAGTCCAATGCATCCTGGGTGATCTGCCAAAAATCAACATAACGATCCATCAGGGACCGCAACCAGGTGTACTCAAGCTGTTTGGTCCGCCACAACAGGGAAACCGCCGAGGCATCAGGCAGTCGGTCCGCATGTCGGCCAACCGCAGAGTGCACGTCAAACAGGGTTCCATAGGCATCAAACACACATGCCCGAATCCCCTCAAACGACTTGGTGCTCATTGAGTCGGGCCTGTTCCTCAGTGGTTCAGATTGCGTCTGGCGGAATCGAATAGGTCGCCGTGACATGCGCTACCAGATCATCAGCGCCAACGCTGGCCATCTCGACCTCGCCCACCGCCAAACGCTTACCGAGCTTGATGATGCTGGCGTTGGCGATGAGGTCTGCTTCTCCCGGGCGCGAGAGAAAATTGATATTGAAACTGGTGGTCACAGCAAGCTCAACCATGCCAATACGGGTCAGCAGCGCGACATAGACCGCATAGTCCGCCAGACCCATGATCACCGGTCCGGCAATCGTCCCACCGGGTCTCAAGAACGCACTTCTATAGGGCGCCCGGACCACTGCCCGACCGTCATCCAGAGACTCCAGGGCAAACCCGAATTCCCTGGCGAACGGAAACTGTTCCTCAATGAGGGCGTCCATTTGGGCAATCGAAATTCGGGACATTGCAGTTTACTTTTGCAGGCTACCGGGTGTAAGTTATGGCGCGAATTTGCAACAGGATATCGCTATGACAGCGTCTGCCGGCTCTTTGGACACTTCGCCGATCGTTCTTAAAGAAAAACGTGCGCCCGGCGTCGTGATGCTGACTTTGAATCGGCCGGATCAGTATAACCCCTTGTCGGAGCAGATGCTGTCGTCGCTTCAGCAGGAGATTGACGAGGTCGCAGCGGATAACGAGACCAAGGTACTGATCCTGGCTGCAACCGGCAAGGCATTTTGCGCCGGCCACGATCTTAAAGAGATGCGGGCGCAACCCGATCAGCGGTACTACGAGGACCTCTTTTCAAGATGCAGTCACATGATGCTGACCCTGGCCCGCATGCCGCAGATTGTGATCGCCCGCGTTCAGGGGATGGCCACTGCCGCGGGTTGCCAACTCGTCGCCAATGCGGACCTGGCCGTCGCCGTGGATACTGCGCGATTTGCGGTGTCCGGCATTAACCTTGGACTTTTCTGTTCTACCCCCAGCGTTCCCTTAAGCCGTGCGGTTTCGCGCAAACGGGCCTTTGAGATGCTGACCACCGGCGAATTTATTGATGCCCACACGGCCGAGGAATATGGACTCGTGAACCACGTGGTCTCTCCCGAAAAACTTGACGATACCGTCGATGCACTCGCCCGGAATATTGCGGGCAAGCCGGCTGACTCCCTACGCGTGGGTAAAGCACTCTTCTATCGACAGTTGAACATGCCTCTGTCCGAGGCCTACCAGGCCGCCGGCCAGGCCATGGCCGACAACATGCTTTTCCCCGATACCCAGGAAGGCATCGACGCATTTATTGAAAAACGGGATCCGCACTGGAAATAAATCCCTAATTCGGCTGTCCCGGGGCTGCGTCGTCAGGCAGGCGGTACTGAAGCGCTTCGGCAATGTGCTCTTCCCTTAGGGCTGCGGTATTTTCAAGGTCGGCGATTGTCCGTGCCACTTTCAAAAGCCGGTGATGCCCGCGCAGTGAGATTCCCAACTGTCGTACCGCTTCTTCAAGAAACCGCCGGGATGCCGAATCTAATGGCGCCGCAAGACCCAGTTCTTTATGTGTGAGATGCGCGTTGATGCTCCCTGCGCGCGCCAGCTGCCGCTCGCGTGCGCTGTGGACACGGCGTTTCACTTGCGCAGAGCTTTGTTCGGGTAATCGGCGCGCTTGCAGTACAACGGGGTCGACAGATTGCAACCTGACGTGAAGGTCCACTCGGTCCACCAAGGGTCCCGACAGTCGGCCCTGGTAGCGCCTCACCTGTTCACTCGTACATCTGCACCGACCGGAACGGTCGCCGTTGTATCCACAGGGGCACGGGTTCATTGCGCTCACCCACTGAAACCGGCTGGGATAACGGACGGTACGCTCCGCACGCGCAATGCTGACCGATCCTGATTCCAGCGGTTCACGCAGCTGATCAAGAGCGTGGCGGGAAAACTCTGTTAGTTCATCCAGGAACAGCACGCCATTGTGCGCGAGCGAGATCTCTCCGGGACCGACCCGGGCGCCTCCCCCGATCAGCGCCACCGCAGACGCGCTATGGTGGGGCGCACGAAATGGTCGGCGCTGCCAATGCTGACTGTCAAAGCCAAGGTGTGACACCGAATAAACCGCCGCGGTTGCAAGTGCTTCGCTCGGCGACATATCCGGCAGGATACCGGCAAGCCGCTCGGCCAGCATGGTTTTGCCGCAGCCGGGAGGCCCCACCATCAACAAGGAGTGACCCCCGGCGGCTGCAATCTCAAGCGACCGTACCCCAAAGGGCTGCCCACAGACATCGCCCAAATCGGCCTCGGCACAACGACCCTCTGGCTGCACTGATCTTTGGCCCCCCGTTTGCTCTGCAATCAGGGCGCTGCCTGAAAGATGTGCTGCGGCCTGAATCAGGCTGTCAGTTCCCAACAGGCTTGCACCCTCAACCAGACTCGCTTCGGCGCAGTTCGCCTCTGGCAACATGACGGTGTGACCCGCTTCATGCGCCGCAATTACCGAAGGCAGCGCTCCCGTAACGGAGCGCAGTTCTCCCCCGAGACCCAGTTCGCCGAGGTATTCTCCCGGCAGATCCGTTACCGCGGGTTTGATTTGACCGGAGGCGGCCAGGATACCGAGTGCAATCGGCAGGTCAAAGCGGCCGCCGTGCTTGGGAATATCGGCGGGCGCAAGATTCACGGTAATCCTGCGAGCGGGAAAATCAAAGCCCGAATTGATCAGCGCACTGCGTACGCGTTCCCGGCTTTCCCGGACCGCGGCCTCGGGAAGGCCGACGATGGTGAATGAGGGCAGGCCGCCGGAAAGGTGAATTTCTACCCAAACAGGCGGAGCATCGAGGCCGCTAGGCGCCCGACTCCGAAGTCTCGCGAGGGACATGTTGACAGCTCCTTGTCATGATTTCCCAATCCGTGGGATGAAAACGGCTAAGGATCAGCGCTGCGCTTCAGCGCCTCCTCAAGCTCGGTAACCCGCTGCTGCAGTGCTTCCAGCTGGCTCCGGGTTCGTGCCAGCACTTTTTCCTGAACCTCCAGTTCTTCCCGGGTGACGAGATCCATCTTCTCAAGAGAAGACTGGACCATGGCGCGGACATTCTTCTTGACGTCATCGGCCAGATCGACAGGCAACACTTCTCCCAGGGATTCCGCAATCTTTTTGAAAGGTACCGTCATATTTCGGGTGTGCTGGAGGCTCTCGCTCCATTTTAACAGCCCCGACGCCAGCCGCGGCTGCTCCCCTTGAGTGCAAATTTTCACACCGCTGCCACTTGACAGTGCATTGCACTCACGGGTTGACCCAAAACCCGGCAAATGACCCTGCCGGGACTGGTTTTTAAGTTGGCACGCAAATTGCTTGAAGAAAGGGACCAACCGGTAATCAGGCGCTGTCACAGCCTGATTGCCGGACAGACCCTTCTCACAGGAGAACATTGATGAAACTGGTCACTGCCATTATCAAGCCGTT
Source organism: Pseudomonadota bacterium (assembly GCA_016845525.1). Lineage (GTDB taxonomy): Bacteria > Pseudomonadota > Gammaproteobacteria > Arenicellales > UBA868 > UBA868. The sequence continues at coordinate 4,137 of JAERSQ010000166.1, read as the reverse complement.
TCGGCTCGATGATGTTCGGGATGCCCTTGCCCGAATCGGAATACAGGGGATGACGGTTACCGAAGTGAAAGGTTTTGGTCGGCAAAAAGGCCACACCGAGCTCTACCGGGGAGCGGAATACGTGGTCGATTTCCTGCCCAAGGTAAAGCTGGAAGTTGCGATCTCTGAAGAATTGGTTGACCAGGCCCTGGAAGCCATCAGCGACGCGGCAAAAACCGGAAAGATTGGTGACGGAAAGATATTCGTCTACGGCATTGAGCAGGTGATCCGGATCCGTACCGGGGAGACCGGGCCAGACGCACTCTGATCAGGGCATGCGTTGCTGAACTCACACTTTAACGGAGAGACTTACAGTGGAAGAAATTCTTAACCTGCGCTACGCCCTGGATACTTTTTATTTCCTGGTCATGGGCGCGTTCGTGATGTGGATGGCTGCCGGGTTCACCATGCTGGAGGCAGGGCTGGTGCGCGCCAAGAACACGACAGAAATCCTCACAAAAAATGTCGCGCTCTACGCGATCGCCTGCGTCATGTACATGCTTGTCGGCTATAACCTCATGTATCCCGGCGAAGCCGTGAACAGTGTCTGGCCTGGATTTGGTTTCCTGCTTGGCTCGGATCACGATCCAGCGAGCGTCCTCAGCACATCAGGCGCCGAGTGGTACGACGGCGCATACTATTCAGGGCGATCCGACTTCTTTTTTCAGGTCGTTTTTGTTGCCACTGCGATGTCCATCGTATCAGGGGCAGTTGCTGAAAGGATGAAACTGTGGCCGTTTTTGGTCTTCTGTGTTGTCCTGACCGGGTTCATCTACCCCATACAGGGATTCTGGAAATGGGGCGGCGGTTTCCTGGACGGCCTGGGATTTTCTGACTTTGCCGGCTCTGGTGTTGTTCACCTGACCGGCGCGACCGCAGCACTCGCGGGGGTTATTCTGGTCGGCGCGCGCAAAGGCAAATACGGTAAGGCAGGCAGAATCAACGCGCTCCCGGGAGCAAACCTTCCCCTTGCCACCTTGGGGACATTCATTCTCTGGATGGGGTGGTTCGGGTTTAACGGCGGGTCTGAACTCGTGGTGTCTAATGTCGGCGAGGCCAACGCAGTGGCCGCCGTCTTTGTCAACACCAACGCGGCAGCCGCGGGTGGAGTGGTTGCCGCCCTGCTTGCGGCAAGATTCATTCTTGGCCGCGCCGATCTCACCATGGTGCTAAACGGCGCTTTGGCAGGGCTGGTCGCGATCACGGCAGAGCCATTAACACCCTCCCCTCTCGCCGCAACGCTGATTGGAGCGGTTGGAGGAGTGATCGTGGTCTTTTCCGTGCTGGGCCTCGACCGGCTGAGGATTGATGACCCCGTTGGGGCCATCTCGGTTCACGGTACCGTTGGTGTCTGGGGTCTGCTGGTGGTGCCCGTCACCAACTCTGATGCCGCATTTTCCTCTCAACTCATCGGCGCGGGAGTCATCTTTGGCTTTGTGTTTGTAGCGAGTATCGCGACGTGGGCCATCATCAGGGCGATAGGAGGGCTTCGCGTCACCGAAGAAGATGAGTATCGGGGCGTTGACGTTGCCGAGTGCGGGCTTGAGGCATACCCGGAATTCACATCCGGCGCAAAATAGCCTTGTTGCTGTTTGAATAGACCCGGCCCACAGTCCAATGACAACGCCCCGGGCTAGGGGCGTTGTCTACTCTCCCGGTCTGACTCGATAGCGGATAAATGCTTCTTCGCGCAGGGACTGCACCCACTGCTCGAATGCCTCTTCGGTCTTGCGCCCACTAATGATGCGTTCTGCCTGTCGTCGACGCAAGGTATTGCCGACGTCTTTCTCCCGCTCCCCGGTAATCTGGGCAATATGCCAACCGGCGGCAGTCTGAAAGACAGGACTGACCTCGTTGACGGTCAAAGGATCAAGCACCTGCTCAAACTCCCCGGGCAACTCTCCGGGGCTTAGCCAGCCAAGATTTCCGCCGAGCGCCCGGGTATTGGCATCTTCTGATTGCAGTCTGGCGACTGCGCCGAAATCCTCGCCCGCAACAATCCGCTCCCGAATCCGTTCAAGACGCGCCCGCAACTGCCGATCAGGCAGGAGCGCGCTTGCCCTGATCAGGATGTGCCGCACCTCCTGCTGCAGCACCACCGTCTCCTGCTGAGACTTACGTCCCAACACTTTCAGGAGATGCCACCCGTTGGAGCTCTTAAAAATGGGTGACAATCCTCCGGCGGGCACGTCTTCGACCGCGTCAAGAAAAAGTTGCGGTAACTGCCCGGTGGTCCTGACCCCCAGCATCCCGCCTTCTGACGCCTTGTTGCCGTCTGAATACCGCGTTGCCGCTTCGGCAAACGCAAGACCATTGACAATCTCCTGGCGAATCTTCTCAAGCCGGATACCTGCATCGGAGACGTCGGTTGGTGAAGCATCCGAAGGCACCTTCAACAGGATGTGCGCAAGATCAAGCTCAACAGAATCCGGTTTCTCCTCTTGCGGATTTTGTGCCAGATAGTCATCGATCTCCTGCTCGCTGACGGCAATTTGCCGACGGATCTGCCGGTCAATCAGCTTCCGGATCGTCAGTTGTTTGCGCAGATCTGTCTCATAGTCCTCAATCGCCACACCGGCCCCGGCGATTGCAGCCCGCAACTGGGGCAGGGTCAATCCATTCTGCCGCGCGATCGTCATCAGCGCATAAGCGACTTCCCGGTCATCGGCAAGAATCGAACTGCGCGCCGCCACCTCCAACAGAAGCGTATCGACGATCAACTCTTCCAGTAGTCCTGCAGCCAAAACATCACGTCGGGGCAGAGGCTGGCCAGCAGAACGCAACTCCATCTCGGCGAGGGAAATCTCTCTGTTGAGATCGGCTTCAGTAATGGCGCCGTCATTGACGACGACCACGACGCGGTTAAGCGGTTGATCGGCCTGTGCACCTGAACAAACCCCCACCGCAAAGACCCCCGCGGCCAGAAAACGACTCAAATGGCGTACTGCGCCGACCGCGAGAGATTGGAATGCGTGTCTTAAATCCACCAAGACGCTGGCTAGTTCCACGAAGGTGCGGTGGTTGTGAGGCCCGCCGCTAACTGATCACTGGAAATTCGTCCCAGGCTCTTGAGACTGAAGGTAGCCAAAAACTGGACGCCCCCTTCGTCCTCATCTTCACGCGGACGGTCCTCAAGAGCCACCTGCAGCGCCCAGCAACAGGCATCGTAGCCCAGGCTGACTCGACTATAGGAGCCATGATCGTCATCATCGGACTGACCGATGAGTGCTGCCGCACCCAGTTGCCAACGCGGTGCCAGCGGCCACGTCAGATCCAGTTCGAGATTGCTCTCGGTCTCTTCCCAACGATAAGACGCCCCAAATTCGCGGCGAAAATCCGGACTGTAGCGGCCGCCCAGGCGCCAACTGCCGATCTCGCTGTCTTCCCAGTTCCAGTTGGCGAATCCATTCGTGCTGATATGTTTGGTTAGCTGAAAAGTGGCGTCAGCCAGTAAGGGTGAGAAGTCGCTGGAGTCAGCCCCGGAACCGTTCAGGGTGACTTCGCGTTCAGCGAAGTAAATCTGCTGGGCGAGCTGCCAACTAAGCAGGTCATCTCCGGAGCCTTCCGCATAGGTTTCACTGGACAGCCCTAACGTGAAACCCTGAAAGTTCTGAATCCGATCCGAACCCCAAAAGCCGCTGTCGAGGAACGCATCAGCAATGTTGTCAAATCCCACGGAACCTGAGTCAAACACCGGCAGGTCATCCTGATCTTCATAGGGCACATAGTGATAGGTCAGACTCGGCACCAGGGTCTGTGTGTGATCGCTGCCCCGCCATGTCACATCGCGCTCAAGAAACAGTTTTGAGCCGACCTCCAGAAGATAGATGCCGCGAGTGGGGTCGGAGGGCTGGTCCGCCGGCTGGTTTTCGACACTGTAGGACGTATGTGCATAGGTCAGCTTGGGAGTGACCTCTCCGTAGGTCCGCTCCATGGGCACCGCCAATGACATCTGGTTATCCCATCTGATTCCCGTGGTCTTTGTAGCGGAGCTGTGACCGAAATTCACCAGCTCGGAGACCAGCCGGGGCTTGAATGAAAAACGCGTGCTGTTGTCCTGGAGCCAACCGTCCGGATCATCTGCATTGAGTCCAAAGG
>JAERSQ010000165.1 GCA_016845525.1 Pseudomonadota bacterium | reverse complement strand
CGAGCAAAAGGCGCGGCTGATGATCGCTGAACGGTACCCTGATCACGGCGTGTACGGAGAGGAAGAAGGAGAAGACAGTACTCACTCCGAGTGGCTATGGGTGATTGATCCGATCGACGGCACCAAGAGTTTCGCCACGGGCAAAAGGACTTTTGGATGTTTGATTGCGCTCCTTCAGAATCGCAGACCCGTCATGGGCATCATTGATATGCCTTCTCTGGATGAGCGCTGGCTGGGAATCAAGGACCAGCCCACCCTATATAACGGACAACCCTGTCGCACTGCCAAGACCGCTTCCCTGCAGGACGCGACGCTCAACGCGACCACGCCTGATATGTTCAGTCCGGATGAGTGGGGTGTCTTTTCCCGCATGAGCGAAGTGGTGCGGTTTCGCCAGTTCGGCGCCGACTGCTATGCCTATGGACTGCTTGCCTGCGGATTTACTGATCTCGTGCTCGAAGCAGGGCTCGGTCGGTTCGACTATCTGGCACTGGTCCCGGTCATTGAGGGGGCCGGTGGCTGCATCAGCGACTGGCAAGGCCATCCGCTAACCTTTGATTCGGCCGGGCAGGCGTTGGCCAGCGCCAACGAAACCTTACACACTCGCGCTCTGGACTTTCTTAAATCAACAGAATGAACAGATCCGTCACCGTGTCGTGCATTGCATCCCTATTTGCAGTAACAGTAATGTGGGCGGTTCTGGCAACACCATCCATAGCCGACCAGAACGATCCAAGGCTGGATCGACTTTTTGCAGAACTCAAATTGGCGTCTGACCAAGAGTCAGCCGACCAAATAGCATCAGAGATCTGGGCGCTATGGCGGGAAACGGACGACCCCATCGCGGCGCAGGCGCTTGCCGATGGCATTCAGGCAATGAGAACGAGGCAGTACCGCAACGCTTATCAGCACTTTAGTGAGGTTATCCGGCAGGCTCCCGCTTTTGCCGAAGGCTGGAATGCGCGCGCGACCGTCCTCTACCTCATGGGGGCCTATCGCGAGTCCATCGACGACATCAGAGAAACCCTTCAGCGCGAACCGCGCCATTTCGGCGCGTTGTCCGGTCTTGGACTTATCTTCCTGCAACAGAAACAATTGGGCCCAGCCGCGACTGCATTCCACGATGCGCTCTCCCTCAATCCCCACCTTCCCCGAATCCGGGCCACGATTGAGCAACTGGAATCCCGGCAAAGATCGATTGACGAAAAAAACGCGATCTGATCTCAACTGCCATCGGGCCAGACCCGGGAGTTCAACCAGGCTGATAAATCCCTGACCTCCTCAGGCATAACGGTATGCGGCATCGGATAGGTATGCCACGAAACATCACAGCCATTATCCTCAAGCACCTGCCGACTGCTCTCCCCCAAGGCCAGCATGAGTACGGGGTCAAAAAGCCCGTGCGCAAGAAAGACCGGAGTCGTGATCGCGCTCTTTGTCACTGAATCGACAAACGTCCCTGAGAGCGGCAGATAGGTGGAAAGCCCCACAATCCCGGCCAACGGTTCGTTGCAACGAAAGCCATAGTGAAGCGCTACCGCACCTCCCTGGGAAAAACCACCGACGACGACCCGGGATCGAGAGACACCTCGCTCCACTTCCCTGCTGACAAGAGACTCAACGATATCTGATGCCTCGGCCAGACCCGAGGCATCCTCCTGCTTGACGATTTCCATACCGGTCAGGTCGTACCAGCCTCGCATTACCATGCCCCCGTTAAGCGTAATCGGCCGTTCGGGGGCATTCGGAAGAATGAAACGAACCGGCAGCCCCGCGGGCAGATTCAGCATGTTCGGCAGATCCTTGAAATCGTTACAGTCGGCCCCCAGCCCATGAAGCCAGATAACCGAAAAGACAGGGCCCGCGCCCGTTTCTATCTCGAGGGGATTCGATGAAGGATGACTCATATTGACAAACCGGCAATGTTTGGTGGATTGTAACGGCATCAATCTTTTTTCTCGGCCCGGTTACAGTGGGTCGACGGATTCTCAACCACGACCGGGGCCCGTCTTGGCGCTACCACTGCCGACTTACGACGACATTCTCGCAGCCGCAGAACGGCTTAAAGGGGTCGCACATAAGACACCGGCGCTCCGCGAAACGCCCATCGACGACAAAGTCGGCGCCGCAGTCGTCTTTAAATGTGAGAACCTGCAGCGGATCAACGCTTTCAAGTTTCGCGGTGCCTGGAATGCCATCAGTCAGCTAAGTGAGGCCGATCGGGGCAGAGGGGTCATCACGCACTCTTCTGGTAATCACGCTCAGGCAGTTGCTCTGGCGGGCAGCCTTCTGGATATTGAGACCACGATCGTCATGCCTCAGGATGCGCCGCAGGCCAAACTCTCGGGTACAAAACGGTACGCGACGCGGGTGATTACCTATGATCCCGAAAAAACCAAACGTGAAATACTCTGCCAGGAGCTGATTGCCGAGCATGACTACGTCCTGATTCCGCCGTTTGATCATCCCCATATCATTGCCGGCCAAGGCACCGCTGCAATGGAGCTGCTACAAAGAGACGGATCCTTGGACACGCTCCTGGTGCCCTGCGGGGGAGGAGGTCTGCTAAGTGGCAGCGTTCTGAGCGCTCAATCTCTTGCGCCTGAATGCAAGGTCATTGGGGTCGAACCCGAAAACGCCGATGATGCGGTTCAGTCATTTCGAACGGGCCATCTTCAAAGAATAGAAAACCCCCAAACGATCGCGGACGGTACACGAACCGAATCCCTTGGCGAGCTCACTTTTGAAATCATTCGCCAGAACGTACACGACATGGTGAGCGTCTCTGAAGAGGCGATTGCACTGGCCACGCGAACCCTGTTCGAAGATACCCGGGTTGTGGTTGAGCCGTCGGGCGCTCTGGGGCTGGCGGCCCTGCTGAGCGGCGCTGTTCAGGCCAAGGGACGCGTTGGCGTCATCCTCAGCGGCGGCAACATTGACCCCGCACTGATGGCAACCATCTTGAAGGATTCCTGACGCGCTCAGGTGGGCAGAAGATGGCGACGGACGGTCGCCACGCGCCTCGGGTACGAGGCTTAGTTTTGCGTATTCAGCGGGATAGAAATAGTGCCCGAGCTCTTGGAATTCATCGTCGAGTCACCATTTAGCTCCTGAAATGTGGGCAGCAGTCCACTAAACCACCAGGCGACCAGGATGCCGGCCAGGATCAGAATGGAAACCAAGGCCGTTTTCCGCCAACCCTTCTTCTGCGAAGTCGAGAACTTCAGCCACTTACGTCCCTTTTTGTCCTTAAACGCCTCTTTGCCCAAGATGGGCACCACTGAGCCAATGCTCTCTCCTGCCGGTCCATCCGCCTCGGCCAGAACAGTCGACTCATCTATCTCCATCAGTCGGGCATAGGCCCGAAGGTAACCCCTGACAAAGGTCGGTCCGGGGAGCACCTCGCTATCGCCGGATTCCAGTGCCCGCACCATGTCGACTGTGAGATTGAGATTTGCAGCAACGTCCTCGACCGACCAGCGATACCCCTGGCGTGCGTTTCGTAACTGCTCTCCGGGAGAGAGATTGCGGGTTTCGGGAGTTGGCGTGTCCGCCATGGGAAGGCAACCCCTTTTAACAGCCTAGACTTGCCCTATTATCACCCCAAAAGGGGGATTTTGGTTAAGTGCTCAGGATATGCTGTAAGCACCGGTCCCGACAGCAATAAGCGACTCTTCCTCGTTGTGTAACTCCATCCGCGTAACGGCCACTTTTCGGCCCGCGCGAAGGACAAACCCCTTGGCGGAAAAGGTCTTACCGAGACCTGGTCTCAGGTAATCCACCCGAAGGTCTATCGTACCTAGGCGGGAAAACTTGTCCGCCTCGTCCTCAAGCGACTGCACCCCTTCGCGTTTAAGCAGAGCGATGAATGCAACCAGTCCACCAACCACATCGAGAACACTGGAGATCACCCCTCCATGCAGATTCCCCCGCGTGAAGTTGCCAATGAGCTCATCGCGCATATCAAAGCGCACGACAACGTCTGACTCTCCCAGGCGCTCCATCCGAAGCCCCAGAACTTGATTAAATGGGATACGTTCTTCAAAAACCCGCGCGGCATCCAGCAAGGCCTGGGGTGATACTTCTAACGGCTCTGTCAAGATAACTCCTTACTCAGGGAGAACTTTTCCCGTCGGCGCGTCGCACTCCAAGACACGCATTTTATTTCAGGCTCAATTATCCCTTAAAAGGTGGAAAGTACGAGAAATCGTGGGATAAAATTACCCCGGCCTCTTCGTGGATGAAGCGGCTTGTTCAATATCGTGGGGCCGTAGCTCAGCTGGGAGAGCGTCGCGTTCGCAATGC
>JAERSQ010000164.1 GCA_016845525.1 Pseudomonadota bacterium | reverse complement strand
GGGAAGTGAGCAGACGTCACAGACTGCTATTGCACAAGCGGGTGCGTTTTACCGATCCCTTGGCATGCGGCCGCTGCATGTTCGTCGGGAGATCGAAGCCTATATCGCAGACCGCCTGCAGGAATCCCTCTATCGTGAAGCTCTGCATCTTATCGATCAGGGGGTTGCTACGGTCGCAGAGATCGACGCGGCCATCACCGGGGGTCCGGGCTTGCGATGGGCGTTCATGGGAACGTTTCTTGCCTGGCATCTTGGCGGCGGTCCGGGTGGGATGCGCCATACCATCGAGCAGTTTGGCCCCGCATTGGAATTGCCCTGGTCACATATGAAGGCGCCGGAGTTGACCGATGAACTGAAAGAACGCATCGTTGACGGCTGCGAAGTGGAGTCCGGTGCGCGGGCCTTTGATGAGATGGAGCGTCGGCGCGACCGCTGTCTTGCGGAGATTCAGAAAGTGCTGAAAGAACACTGGTATCCCCCCGAAGAAGACGGCTGGCCGCCGATGGCAACCGACCGATAACAAACATAAAACAAAACCATTGATCACTAAATCAGTTAGACCGAGTTAAATTCAGGAGGAACACGAGAGATGACCATGAATACCGATGTAGTCGTGACTTGCGCGGTAACGGGCGCGGGAGATACGGTGGATAAGCATCCGGCGATCCCGGTTACCCCCGAACAGATCGCCAACTCAGCAATTGAGGCGGCAGATGCCGGGGCAGCGATTGTCCATCTGCATGTTCGTGACCCCGAGACCGGCAAAGGCAGTCGTGATATCAATCTTTTTAAAGAGACTGTGGAGCTTGTCAGGAACAGCGGCCGAAATGTGCTGATTAACCTGACCGCGGGCATGGGTGGGGACTTGGTCGTTGATGACGAGAATCCGGAGGTCCCGGCAGAGGGAACGGATCTCATCAGTGCCGAAGAGCGCATGGCGCATGTGGAGTTATTGCGCCCGGATATCGCGACGCTGGATTGCGGCACAATCAACTTCGACAACGCCAACTACGTCTACATCCAAACCCCCAATATGCTGCGGGCCATGGCTGCGCGCTATGCGGAAATCGGCGTCAAGCCCGAGATGGAAGTCTTTGATTTGGGTCACTTGCGGTTTGCCAACCAGATGGTGTCGGAAGGGTTGATCAAGGGAAGGCCGATGTACCAGGTATGCCTGGGTATTCCGTGGGGCGCCGGTGCGGATTCCGCAACAATGACGGCGATGGTGGGTCAGTTGCCGCGGGACGCGTTCTGGTCAGGATTCGGCATCAGCCGGACGCAGATGCCAATGGCGGCGCAGGCCATGTTGCTCGGTGGGAACGTTCGGGTGGGTCTTGAAGACAACCTGTATCTTGAAAAAGGGGTGCCCGCAAGCAACGCACAACTCGTCGAGAAGGCCGTCCGCATCATCCGTGATCTGGGAGGACAGATTTGCGATGCGGACCAGGCCCGGGAGAGATTGGGTATCGCCTGAAAACCTGATTCTCTTAAGTGAGACTGCGCCGGGAGCGGTAACCAGGGTCCGGCGCAGGAGCGCTCCTAGTTCTCTGCGAATTCAGGCATGACTTCGTTGATGAAGAGTTCCAAAGAGCGTTTTTGCTCTTTCATGCCGAGGCCAAGACTGGCGTAGTAGGTAAATTGATCGACGCCGAGGTCGTCGTAAAGCGCCAGCTTGCTGATGACTTCTTCAGACGTGCCGAACATCAGATTCTCCTGCAGCATGTTGGGATCATATTCATCCCGGTTTTCCAGCGTAGATAAATCAATCATCGCGGGAAATCCATTTTCGACACCCCCAGCATTCTTAAAGAGGTTTTCAAACTGGGCTAACTGACGGCGCGCTGCTTCAATCGGCACCATCCAGTCGTCTTTGTTGTCGTAAACACAGGTATGCCGCATGGCGGAGAAGATCGGTCTGGCGTGGCCCGGGTTTTCATCGAGAGCCGTCTGCAGTCTTCCGAGGTAGGTCTCGACCTCACTCATTGGCCGAGTCAGCGGCCATGACATGATGTTGCACTGGTTCTTTACCGCATAGTCGTAGGTGATCGGGGCACGAGCTGCCACCCATATCGGAGGATGCGGTTTTTGCAAAGGCTTAGGCACGGAGGTGGCTTCCGGAAAGGTCCAATAGTCACCCTCATGAGCGTAGTCACCCTGCCAGAGCGCTTTGACAGCCGGCAGCATCTCCTGCATGTAGCGCCATGCGTCGGTCTGCTTGAGTCCGGCGTGCATTCTGTCGAACTCCCGCTGATAGGCGCCCGAGCCGATTCCGAACTCCAGCCGGCCATTGCTATACAAGTCCAGCAGCGCGGCTTCGCCCGCAACATTAATTGGATGCCAGTAGGGTGCTACGACCACTGCTGTGCCAAGACGGATGCGGTCAGTGTGCGCCGCCCACCAGGTCAGAATCTGAAAGGGATTGGGCGCAATCGTCATTTCAAGGGCATGGTGTTCCGCAGCCCAGACAATGTGGAACCCTCCGGCATCGGCCATTTGCACCATCTCCAGCGTATGCCGCTCAACATCGGCCATATCGGTATCCGGGGCGATACGCTCCATATTGATGGCTAACTGAAATTTCATGGGGTTCCCTTAAATGAACGATTTACGCGAGCCGAGTCTATCACCACGCCAGTGAATGTCGCTGACCTGGATCAGCGCATGACGAAGGGGTCCGCGATGGGTTCCGACGAGGTATTCAGCCATACCGTCTTGGGACGCGTGTAGTCATAGATCGCCTCCATGCCGGACTCGCGGCCATAGCCGCTGTCCTTGTAGCCCCCAAAAGGCGCGATGGGCGACACCACCCGATAGGTGTTGACCCAGACGATACCGGCGCGAATCGCCTTGCTGACACGAAGCGCGCGACCAACGTCCCGGGTGAAGACGCCGCTCGCCAGTCCGAAATTCGTATCGTTGGCGAGCATAAGAGCTTCGGTCTCATCTTTAAACCCGAGTGCGCTGACTACCGGACCAAACAGCTCGTTTCGGACGATACTGATATCCTGGTGCGGACAGTCCACAATCGTTGGCTCTATATACCAGCCGGTTTCCAGCCCCGGCGGTGTATTTCCGCCGTAACGAAGATCCGCTCCGTTTGCTGTCGCATCGGTCAGCGTGGATTGGATATTTCTCAGTTGCGCCTCAGTCGCCAACGGACCCATCTGACTGTTGTCATCCAGCGGGTCGCCGATCCTGATCTGGGCCGCCTTTTCGACAACCCGGGACAGGACCTCTTCGCGGATCGATTCCTGCAGCAGCAGTCGTGAACCGGCCACGCAGCTTTGTCCGCTCGCGCTGAAGATGCTGAGAAGGACGCCGTTGACGGCGCTTTCAAGATCAGCATCCTCAAACACCATGACCGGTGACTTGCCGCCCAACTCCAGTGAGACCTCGGCAAAGTTTTCAGCACTGTTGCGGATGACATGCCGGGCGGTCTCGGGTCCCCCAGTAAAGCTGACCCGGTCCACCAGCGGGTGACTGGTCAGTGCGCGGCCGCAGGGCTCACCGTGCCCGGTTACCACATTGAAAACCCCCGGCGGGAAGCCAGCCTCCTCAAAGACCTTGGCGAATTCAAGCATGGGGGCTGAGGCATGTTCAGAGGCTTTCAGCACCACTGTATTGCCTGCGGCAAGTGCGGGGCCGATTTTCACGGCAACGAGAAACAATTGGGAATTCCAGGGCACCACAGCAGCCACCACGCCGAGCGGCTCACGGACGGTCATCGTCATCATGTCCGGCTTGTCGATCGGCAGGGTTTCCCCAGTGACCTTGTCGGCCAGACCGGCATAGTATTGAAAGAAATCTGAAATGTAATTCGCTTGCCAGCGCGTTTCCTTAAAGAGCTTGCCCGTATCGACTGTTTCGCAGCGGCCGAGTGGTTCTGAATGTTCAGCCAGCACCTCAGCAAGACGGCGCAGCATCTTGCCTCGGGCCGTAGGCGTCATGGTGGCCCAGGCACCTTCGCTAAACGCATGATGTGCGGCTTCCACCGCGCGGTTGATATCCGCTTCTGAGGCCTCGGGGACTTCCGCCCAGGTTTGCCCCGTTGCAGGGTTTACGCTGGTAAACGTTGCCCCGTTTTCAGCATCTACCCATTCGCCGTTGATGTACATCTGATATCGCGTTAATTCAGTCATCGGCTTATGCCTCTCTTTTCCTTGAAATTATTGTAAAGACCGCCTGGGACGTCGCTTGCCTAACTCTGCGGATCGTAGGCCACGCACTCGATTTCCACGCGGATATCGACGAGAAAGTCACTGACGAGCGCCGAACGGGCGGGCGGGCCTTTGGGGAAATATTCTGCGTAGACTGAATCGAAACCGGGAAAGTCCTCCCGTGATTTCAGCCATACCATCGATTTCACAATATGCTCGAGGCCGCATCCCGCATCGGCCAGTGTCTCGCGAATGCTGGTCAGACAGGCCCGAGTCTGCTCCTCGATGCTGCCTGATGTCATGACCTGGCCGTCCTGCATGGGCACTTGCCCAGTGAGAAAAATGAAATCACCAGCCCGGACCGCCCGGGAAAGCGATAGTTGTCTTCCATTGATCACCAGCGGTTCGCCGATGATGGTTTTTTGGGATTGCGGCATGGGCTCGGTCAGTCTTGGGTCGAGGATAAAGTAACATAGTTATACCTGTTTCAAGCGGCTGACATCCAGTTCAATCTTGCCCATGAGAGAAGACATCGCCCAGAGCGGACTTAGTCCCGAGGGAACCTGGTATGACCTACGGGGCGGTGGATCTCCCGAGGTCCCCGTGGTCATGATTCATGGCGTCGGTCTGGATCACACCATGTGGGAGCCGCAGATGCCTGCGCTGGAAGAAGCGTTCTGCGTACTGCGCTACGACATGCTGGGCCACGGACGGTCTGAGGTCCGCCCGGTCAAAGACATCACAACCTTTGTTCGGCAACTGGAAGATCTGCTTTCGTACCTGGGCATTACACAAATGCACCTGGTGGGACTGTCAATGGGAGGTGTGATCAGTCAGGCCTTTGCGGGCGGTGCACCGTCCCGCCTGAAGACACTGGTGCTGATGAATACTGTTTACCGCCGGACTGAGGAAGAACTGACCGGCATGCGTCATCGACTGCAGCTGACGCGCGAAGAAGGTCTTGCTCCGATTGCGCAAGCCGCCATGGACAGATGGTTCGATGCGCCGTTTAAAGAACAGTTTCCCGATCGGGTCGAAGTGATCCGCAGAAAATTGCTGGCGAATAATCTGAAGGCTTATACCGACGCCTATGCGGCGCTCGTTGAGGCCGATGTGATCGTACAGGATGCGCTCAAGCAGGTAAGGTGTCCGGCTCTCGTGCTCGCGGGAGAGAACGATCCAGGGTCCACGCCGGCTATCGCAAGACGGATGGCAGATGATCTTGAACATGCTGAACTTGCGATCTTACCGGGTCTGCATCACCTGGCCTCCTGGGAGGCGCCCGAAACGGTGAACAGTATTCTGTCCGGGTTTCTTAAGGCGAACCACTAGGGTATCAGCGAATCAGATAAGGGTAGGCCGCCTTTGCCCAAGCGGGTCTCATTCGGGTGCGCGACAGGGCATAATCACACTTCTTTTTATTGGGAGATTTCTATGGACCAGGAACGTTTTGACAAGGGTCTGGCGACACGCCGGGACGTGCTCGGTGCGGAGTATGTCGATAACGCGTTGGCTAACGCCAGCGAGTTTGCCCGGGATTTTCAGGAACTGCTGACGGAGTATTGCTGGGGCGCGGTCTGGGGGGATGAGACGCTGGATCGAAAAACCCGCAGCATGCTCAATGTCTCAATGATCGCGGCGCTTAACCGTATGCATGAGTGGGAACTGCATTTCAGGGGCGCGCTCGTGAACGGCGTCAGTCGGGATGAGTTGAAAGCCATCCTTAACCAGATCGCCATCTACTGTGGCGTGCCGGTAGCCGTGGAATGCCACCGAATCGCCAAGAAAGTTTTCGCAGAACTGGACGCACAATCCTGATTAGGTGTCTGTGAGCGTGTCGGTCTGGAGTCTGCGATGCCCCTGTCATTTACCGAAACCTGAAAAAAGTGGTACCACGTCATGAAGGAAAACTTCGACACCATCATTGTTGATCAAGAGGGAGACCTCACCTGGATCACACTGAACCGTCCAGAGGTGGCCAATGCCTTCAACACCCGGATGGCTGAGGAGTTGTTAGCGGTTTTCAGCGAATTGGTTTCGGGTGTGAGAACCACGCGTTGTGTCATCCTGACCGGCACGGGAGAGCGCGCATTTTGTGCAGGCGGTGACCTCAAGCAGCGACATGGGATGACCGATGAAGAGTGGTATGCGCAGCACGTGGTATTCGAAGACCTGGCACGGGCGCTGATGGACTGCCCGGTGCCGATCCTGGGGGCAATTAACGGTGCGGCTTATGGCGGCGGGACGGAGCTGACACTGGCGTGTGATTTTGCTTACGCGGCGAAACATGCCCGTTTCGCCCTGACGGAGACCACCCTTGGGATCATGCCCGGCATGGCAGGCACCCAGTATCTTCCCCGGGCGGTCGGTATCCGCAGGGCCAAGGAAATCATCCTCACCGGCAGACCTTTCAGTGCCGAGCAGGCGCTTGAATGGGGACTGGTCAATGAGCTTTGTGAGCCGGAAGCCCTGCTGGAGTCGGTAAGGGCAACGGCACAGCGCATCGCAGATAACGGCCCGATCGCGATTCAGGGCGCGCTGAAGGCGATCAACAATGCGGGTTTTGCCTCACTTAAGCAGGATTACGAGGTTGAGCTTGCTTCGTACAACAAGACGGTTCCCACGAAGGATCGCCGCGAAGGTATCGCCGCGTTCAATGAGAAACGCAAAGCCCAGTTCACGGGAGAGTAATTCCGCAGGCAGGGACTCCTGGAATCCCTAAAACCGTAAGGAGCTTTCGTGCAAGATAAGAGTGTCACCGCAACCCTTTGTGGATTCGCGAGCGAGGTAAATACACAAGCCCTGCCGCGTGAGGTCGTCGACCGGGCCGCCTTGCTGGTCACGGACAGTATCGGCGTCGCCATTCGGGCAAGAAAAGAGGCCGAGTCGACCCCGGCCTTGCTGGCTGCCGTTGCCCGCATGGGTATGGATGCGGGACGGGGGACGGTTTTTGCCGACGATAAGGGATATGCTTTTCCTGCCGCGGCGCTGATCAACGGCTCTTTGATTCACAGTCTGGATTTTGATGACACCCATATTGCGGCAACCGTGCACCCGAGTGCACCGGTACTGGCGGCAGCCCTGGCTGCCGGACAAATGGCGGGCGCGAGCGGTGCCAACGTTCTCGCCGGGGTGATTGCGGGATATGAGGTGATGTGCCGACTCGGCAGGGCGCTCAAACCCGCGGATCACTATGATCGGGGCTTTCATCCCACTGCAACCACCGGCGCCTTTGGGGCCACCGTTGCTGCCGGGCGCGCGTTGGGACTTTCTGCCCAACAACTCGAGATGGCGATGGGGATCTGCCTCAGCCAATCGGCCGGCTCCATGCAGTTTCTCGTCAACAGTGCCTGGACCAAACGCTTCCAGGTCGGCAATGCCGCCATGGTCGGAGTCATTGCAGCGTCGCTTGCTTCAGAGGGCTTTGTCGGTGCGGCTGATGCGGTCGAAGGTGATGCGGGTTTTCTGAAAAGCTATGCCCCCGACCCTGATCCGCAGTTAGCCGTCAAGGGACTCGGCGATGATTGGGAAACACTCCAGATTGGCGTCAAGCCTTACCCCTCGTGCCGGTTCAGTCATGCGGCCATAGACGGTATTGTGGATATCGTCGGAACCGGTGCGCATGAATCCGATATTGCCGACATCGCCATTGGTCTGCCCCGCAAGGGTATGGATCTCACGGCCCTGCCGCAGGATTTCCGCCGCAAGCCCAAAGGCGTAGTGGGCGGCCAGTTTTCCATGCATTTCACTGCAGCGGTTTCAGCACAGACAGGCAATCTGACCTGGGATGATTATGCGAAGTATCTCGAAGACGCAACAACGCTGTCACTCGCTGAACGCATCGACGTCAGTGAGGATGCACAGATGGATGCGATCTATCCTGAACGGATGGGCGGCAAGGTGACCATACGTTTTCGCGACGGAACGAGTCAGAGCCGCTGCGTGGAGATTCCTCGTGGGGAGCCTGAAAATTTCCCCAGTGCTGATCTGCACCAGAGTAAATTCCTGTCTCTTGCCGAGCCGGTTCTGGGCGACGCGGCCCTTGGGCTGCATGAGCGGCTCACCTCGTTCGCCGAGATGGACTCCGTGGATACCTTATTTGGGTAGCACAGCACGCCAAGACCCGCTGATCTGATTCAGCCGAGCACTGACAGGCTGCTGGCAGGGTTGGGTTCGCGGTTGCGCGAGAAGAACCCGAGATTGATCTCGTGGCCGGTGCGGTGAAGCCGGAACGAGACCGGATCATGGTCGTGATCGGTTCCCTGCTCACAGGCGCTGATTAGAGCCGTCATCAGTTCACCCACCGCCGGCGCCGTTTTGAATTGGTTGCCGCTGGTGCCGATCGCCATGTAAAAGCCGGCCACGTCGGTACAGTCATAGATGGGAATCCAGTCATCACTGACATCCCAAAGGTCTGCCACGCCGGAGAGCGTATTGGGAATACCGAGGGTCGGGATCCGTTGCGCAAGGCGATACAAGGGCTCGATGCTCTGCGGGGAGAGATTTCGGTCAAAGTCATCCGGATCGGCCGCCAACTCAACTTCTCCCCGCGCGCCCAGGCTTCCTGCAAGGATGTTGTCGCCGGTGTCTGCCCGGATGTAACCCCCGATGTCGGTGTCGTACAGCATGATGCGGGACGCATCACTCGTCGCGGCGTCCGCACAGCGAAGGTGGGTCACTTCGTGCCGAGCGACCCGTGTCCGGATGCGGTGTTGACCGTTCGGATCGGCAAGGGCGTTAATGTTTTGCCCATGCGGTCCGGCTGCGTTGACGGCGACCCGGCAGGAAATGCGCTCACCCCCTGACAGCGTCACGGCGCTCACATGGTGATCGCTCGTATCGATACCGGTTACCGATTCGCCAAAACGAAACTGTGCACCGTGTTGTTCAGCAGCGCGCTGCAGGTTGTGCGCCGCGAGCTGCGGATCGGGACAATAGCCCCCCTTGGGGAAAAAGACACTCTCAAGCTCCGCATCTGAGCGGACACCGAACCCGGCATCGTCCGAAATGACAGGCGGTCCGAAACTGGAGAGATCCCAGCTGGGAAAAAGGCTTTGCAGTCTGGAGATAGACCAGAACTCAAAAGGAATGCCCAACTGGCGCGAGAATTCCAGCTGGCGTTCCAAAAAGCCGTTATTCGCGGTCTTGAAAGTCAGGACACCTGCAAGATGAAACGGTGCGATGGGCTCATCAGACTCAAGATTGAGAAATCCGGTCCAGTCCTGCCAGCAGTGAAATCCCTCCCAGGCCAGCGCCGACCCTTCCAGGGTGGAGTACTGCGTGCGCACCATCGCAACGGAACTGCTCGTCGCACCCTGACCGGAGCCGGCAAGTGGATCCACCACGAGCACCTGCCAGCCTGCTTTACTCATCGAAAATGCAATCGAGGTGCCAATGATTCCAGCACCGATCACGACGGCATCAAATCGTTCTGTCATTGCGGGTCCAAGAGAGGTGAATGGAAAGGGGATAGCAGATCAGATGATCTTCAGTCAAGGCGCCTCATTCTAAATTGAAGAAAGCGGCTAAGGCACCCTGATGAAAAAGGCCTTGAAATTTTCCAGAATGACACCACCTATTGAGCAGGTAAATACGGTAAATCATCCGCCGGGTGGTTTAGTTTGAAACTAGGAGAGTACTTCATGAACAATCTGGTAAGACCTGCCGAGAGAGCTCGAGGCTGGGATGTTTTCGGTGATTTTGATGACCTGATGGGCGGTTGGTTTCGCTCCCCCGCGGTGCTGCGGCGCGATGAGACCGCGAGGATGCCCGCGATTGATGTGAGCGAGAAAGAAGGAGCTTATCTCGTCAGGGCGGAACTGCCGGGTGTGGCTCGCGAAAATCTCGATGTCACCATCAATGATGGTGTGTTGACCATTAACGCCGAGCGCAAAGAAGAAAAGAAAGACGAGAAAGATGACCGCGTGATCCGCCAGGAGCGTTATTACGGGAAATTCGTTCGGTCACTTCGTCTGGGATCGGATATTGATGAAGGCAGGATCGAGGCACAGTATGAAGATGGCGTGCTGAAACTGTCCTTGCCCAAGACGGCTGAGGTCAAACCGCGCAAGGTGGATGTCAAGATTGGTTGATTGAAATCTGACACGCATCAAAAGGGGTCACGAGAGTGACCCCTTTTTTTTGGCTCTACGGTGCCAACACCCGTCTTCTCGATGAATGTACGGATTCGCCAGGGAAAGGGTATCCGGGCAGTTATACTCTGATCCCGGAAGTGACCTGAATCTGTAACCTGTTATGAGCCCAGCCCCAGATCCCGCAGCCATCGCGCCGGTATTGGCAGAAGCCCTGCCGTACATACAGCACTTTCACGGCCGCACCATTGTGATCAAGTACGGCGGCAATGCCATGACCGACGAATCGCTGAAGGGCAGTTTCGCCCGGGACGTCGTTCTGATGAAACTGGTCGGCATGAACCCGGTAGTTGTGCATGGCGGTGGCCCCCAGATCGGCCAACTGCTCGACCGGATTGGCAAGAAGAGTGAGTTTGTCGAGGGACTTCGGGTTACGGATAGTGAAACCATCGATGTGGTCGAGATGGTACTGGGCGGACTCGTCAACAAGGATATTGTGGCTCTGATCAATGCCCATGGCGGCCGCGCCGTGGGCCTGTCTGGCAAGGACGGCGGATTGATCCGGGCGCGAAAGCTGGTGCTGCGCAAGGAGGGCGCGTCCGATGAAGATGAGACAGTGGAGTTGGGATTCGTGGGTGAGATCGAGTCCATCAATCCGGCTGTGGTCGACACCCTTGATGAGGGGGACTTCATTCCGGTGATCGCTCCCATTGGCATCGGTGAGGATGACAAGACGTACAACATCAATGCAGACACCGTCGCTGGCAAACTGGCGGTCACGCTGGGTGCTGAAAAACTGATTCTTCTGACCAATACGCCGGGCGTGCTGGATCAGCAGGGTGAACTGTTGACCGGTCTATCGGAGAGTCGGGTCCAGGAACTGATCCAGGAAGGTGTCATCACCGGCGGTATGTTGCCCAAGGTCCGATGCGCTCTGGATGCCGTCTCAGGCGGGGTGAGGACTGCGACGATTTCAGACGGTCGGGTGCCTCACGCCACCCTGCTGGAAACTCTGACTGATCAGGGTGTCGGCACCCAGATCGGACGCACTCGGGAAGTCATTCGCCCGAGTTAATGATCAGGGCGCGGGGCTACGCCGAGCGCGGGTCGATAGGCAAGGCCGTCGCAAGATCAAAAACCGATTCCATGCGGTGACAGGCGCGCAGCAGCGAGGCTTCCCCCCGAGGCGGGCCGATGACCTGCAGTCCAACGGGCAATCTGTTCTGCGTGAAGCCGACAGGCAGACTTAAGGCAGGGCACGATGTCATTGTGATGGCGAAGGTGATGGCAATCCAGTCGATGTAGGTTTTCGTCGGTGAATCATTGATGGTCTCCACATACCTTTGCGATTTCGGAAAGGGCGGGACCGAGACCGCAGGGCAGAGCAGCAGGTCATATTGCTCGAAGAAAATCTCCATTTCATGGTACAGCTGCGTCCGCACCCGTTCGGCGGCCAGCAGTTCGGGGTTTGTGACGGCAAGGCCTTTTTCAATATTCCAGACAATCTCCGGAGCAATCTCATCCCGGTGTTGTGCCAGCAGGGACTCCATCATCTGCGCGATGAGGACACCGCGCAGCGTTTGGAATGATTCAACCGCGCCGGAAAAATCGGGACAGACATGGCTGACGTCGGCACCGATGTCCCGGAAGCGCTCAGCTGCTGCGCTGCAGATCTCTGCGATCTCGGTTTCCATGGGAACGATACCGAGGTCCGGGCTGAATGCCACACGTTTGGGCAACGACGGGCCCGAAAGTGCCTCAACAAAGGATTCGCCTTGGTGAGAAAACGAAAGCGGATCCCCCGGATCAAAACCGGCACCCCCATCCAGCATCAGCGCGACGTCCGCGACACAGCGCCCCATCGGGCCCTCAACCCACAGGCTGTCAAATGCCGGCAGGCGGGACCCTCTTGGAACCCGTCCGGGACTCGGCCGCAGGCCGACCACGCTGTTAAAACTGGCCGGTACCCGCAAACTGCCGCCGAGATCGTTGCCGGTGGCCAGCGGAACCATTCCGGCGGCCAGCGCAGCACCTGAGCCTCCTGAAGAGCCTCCGGCACTCATCTTCAGGTTCCAGGGATTGAGGGTGTGTCCGAATACCGGGTTGAAAGTGTGAGCCCCCGCCCATTCGGGCACATTGGATTTCCCGATGGCGATCGCGCCGCTGTTCTGCAGGCGCCTGACGGTGGCATCGGACTCTGTGGCGATGTTATTGGCAAAGAGCGGGGATCCGTAAGTCGTCCCAACGCCTGCAAGATCATTGTAGTCCTTGACAGCGAAAGGCAGTCCCCACAGAGGACCTTTTTCGCTTGAAGGCGGATTGTGATCCGTCATCTGCTGCGCCTGTTCCCGGGCCTTGTCGAGACAGAGCAGGGGCAGAGCGTTTATCGTCGGGTTGACATCCTCGATCCGCGAGGCGATGGATTCGATGACATCGACCGGCGCAATCTCACCACAGCGCAGCCGCCGGGCGAGTTCAGTGGCGGTGCATCGGAACAGGTCATTGGTGGTTTTCTGCATAGGGACGTGTGTTGCTATCCGAATAGCGCGAAGCAAGTTACCACGGTGAGACTGGGCCTATCAATTGTTTTCCTGCAGGCTGTAACTAAAAGGATCCAAGTCTGCGTCGTAATCTGCGGTTTTAAGGAACACGGCCGGACTAAACCAGCCATCGGGACTCCGTCCATCTTTCCAGCCATACATAAGGTAATGAATGATGGGGTAGAACATCGAGCCGGCAACGTCTGGATTTTGTGATCGATATTGGACGGGATCAAAATAAGGGCTTGAAGGGATATCCCGCTTGATTCCTTCAAGCAAAAAATGCCTCAACGGGGGACCATCGACCGAGATTCCATTTTTTTGGCATTGGTCAACATAAAAATCTGGATCAAATAAGGGATGAGTGGATAGACCTTGATGCCATCCCACCGTCAGGTAGTGTCCAACAATTTCACCAACGCTTTGTTCCTTGCACTGACGTTCGTAATACCAGCGACTAATTAGAGGATGCGGCGTAATTCCACGCTTCTTACCTGATCTTAAGTACCAAGCCACAGGATCACGCTCGTAGTGTCTGAGTTTCGGTAGTTGCTCATATATCCATTCCGGCAGAAAAAACGGTAGCGAAATAATTCCAAAAGGCCAGTTTTTTGCGTGATCGGCAGCCGCTTGCCACCTTTGAGTCAGATTTCTCGGAAAGTGAGTAAGGCCGGATGCTATGAAATTGCTTGTAAACACCCTCAGGCGATCCATACGGTGGACCGTATTGGATGCGCGATGTGATGGAAACTCCGGCATCGGATTCTGTTGGTTGAACTGCTTCAGGTGATCCTTGGGTAGACCGTTGTCAGAATATCTAACAAGTTGTTGATAAAAATTAATTACATCCGGGTGGATGGCTTCTTGAGAAGTCAAGCGTGACGAAGTGTGTACGGAAGGATCGAATCCAACCAATCGCCCTAGCTCATCCCCAGAGACCTCAGTTCTAAGACCCGTGCACGAGCAAAGTCGTTGCATCTGCTTTTCTGGCGCTGTTTTCCAAGATGTGTGTTCGAAAAATACTGGCCTAGTATCGCCGGACTCTTCAACGATCGCCGAGTTGTACCTTTTCCACAGAAGTTGACTTCGCCATGAATTCATCCCAACCGTAAATTGGTCTCTACGAACAAGGGATTTTGCGACGTCCGCAGGATGCCTTAACGCAAACACAAACACGGTCTCTGCATCAATTGCGCGACAGATATCATGCCAAAATGGTAATAGGAGAGAGATTCTCGGATCCTTAATCGCAATACACGAGTGGTCTTTAGAAAGATAGCCATTAAGGAGCGCTTTTACCTTCCTTGATGCGCTAAGAGTAGATGGATGAGACATCCACGCTTTTGGCAAAGGCTGGTGACCATTGCGACCTGACCATGTGCGCCCAAGATCAACCAGGAGTTGATCATGGATAGAGGTTATCAGGGTATTTTCAAGATACCCGTTGGGATTGAATTCGTCAGCGTCGATCAGAGGTCCCGGAAAGAATGCTCCCAAGCGGGAAATTATTTGGCTTAGGAAAGACGTTCCACTGCGATGCATTCCTGAGACAACGACAAGTCTGGTGCGGGTAGTCATTGGGTAATAAAAGTGGATAGAGAAATCAGAGAGCAGAGATTGGATTCGTAAATAGGCGCGGCTAATTGGAGTTGGATATCTTTTGTCCGTGTGGTTTGGCGGGGTTAGGGTTAAAGTATCGTCGTTGAGCTTGAGAGTCTATTCGGTAACCTGATCTAGTGAAAACCTTGAGTTGCATAGCGATTAACCACGCAGGGCCTCTCGAAAATGATATCGCCTAACATCTCCAGTGCTTCTACTTTAAAGTTGTTGCCTTTGCAGGTGACCTCGCTGCGGTTTGAGGCGGCGGGTAAGCCTTTGTTGAACAACGTCAGTTTTTTGTTGGACGCAGGCAGGCCAACTTGTGTCGTGGGCCCCAACGGCGCTGGGAAGAGCCTGCTGCTGCGATTGTGTCATGGTTTGTTGACACCCTCGGGCGGATCGATTCGGTGGGCGGGCGGGGCGGTTGAGCAGCAACGCCGGGCACAGGCCATGGTGTTTCAGCGGCCGGTACTGCTGCGCCGATCGGTGAGAGCCAACATAGAGCATGCCCTGTCCACGAGACAGCTTTCCCGTTCCGAGCGCACAGAGCGCACGGAGTCGGTGCTTGAAAAAACTGGACTCTCAGATCTCGCCGAGCGCGACGCACGGGTATTGTCCGGCGGTGAGCAGCAGCGCCTCGCCCTGGCCCGGGCGTGGGCGCTAAGGCCCCGGATGCTGTTCTTGGACGAGCCCACGGCCCATCTTGATCCCGCAGCGACGGCTTCGGTCGAGGGAATCATTAATGACATCGACAGCGAAGGGGTCCGGATCCTGATGGTCTCCCATGATCTTGGACAGGTCCGCCGCATTGCTCACGATGTGCTTTTTCTGCATAACGGACGTCTCATCGAGCATACCGCCGCCCAGTCATTTCTTGATGCACCCGAATCTGAACTGACCGGCGCTTTTGTAGAGGGCCGCCTGCTCTGGTAGGGATCGTGGTTAGGGGGAGTCCGCCAGCCACTCCTTGACTGCATCGCTGAAACCGGACTCGCCGTGATCTGCGACTGATCGAAACTCCCTGCGAAGGGGTTCCGGCGCGTTTGCGACGACCCGCGCACGATTCGCCCAGCGCAGCATGTCAACGTCATTGAAATCGTTTCCCACGGCAAGGGTGGTCGCTGAATCAAGATTGAGGTGATCACAGATCCATTGGGCGGCGTGTGATTTGCCGACGGATTTCGGAAAGATTTCATACCAGACCGAACAATGGTCGAGCGGTGAGGTGGTTCTGACCACATTGAGATCAGGCAGTCGATCGGACAGTTCGCGATGCAGGGTTTCCGGTTTGTCCAGTGGTGCAATCGCCAACAGTTGCGTTGCATTGCTGACGAGGCCTGACTCGCTATCCAGCATCTGATGATGTCCCGCATAAAGAGCAAGACGTCGGTCAAAGTCGGCGTTGGGCCGGCCAAAGCGCCGCCACTGGAATCGGTGATTGTCCGGCACCGGGTCGTGCACCATGAAGTCGAGTTGCATTGTCTCGAGAACATCGACGGCATGAGCCATTGCGGCGTCGCCCAGCGCAAACTGGCGAATCAGCGTTCTTGGCCTGCAGGAAAATATGCCCGCGCCCGATGAGGTCACCAGGATATCGATCGGAAAGGTGTCATCAAGCACGCGATCGCAGGAAAAAAGGGACCGACCGGTCACGACGACTCGAACGATCCCACGAGCGGCGAGATGTTCCAGGGTGGTCCGGTTGCGGGCACAGAGTTTCTGGTCCGGCCCCAGGAGGGTGCCGTCCAGATCAGTAAAGACCGCCCTGCGCTGGTGTTCCGGTGAATCCATGCAGTCAAGGTATACACCCAAACCGATTTGGCTTCACCTTTCGGTTAGAGCAGGGCCTCTATCTGGCTGACGAGGTCTGCGTTGTTTGGGGTAATTGATGAGCCAAAACTGCCAACCACCTCGCCCTGACGGTTGAGAAGATATTTATGGAAGTTCCACCGGGGGAATTGGCCGGCCTCAGCGGCAAGCGCCTGATACAGAGGCTCAGCGCTGCGCTTGGCAACCCGGGATTTTTCAAACATCGGAAATTTGACCTCGTAGGTCAGATCGCAAAACTCGCGGATCTTCTCTTCAGACCGAGGGTCCTGAAAGAAGTCGTTCGACGGAAAGCCCAGCACGGAAAATCCACGGTCGCCGTATTTTTCCTGCAGCGCCTCCAGTCCCGCGAACTGCGAGGTGAAGCCGCAGTAACTGGCTGTATTCACCACAAGCAGCACCTGATCCGCGTAGGCGTCACAAAGCCGCACCGACTCGTCACTCGCAAGGTATCGCTTGGTGAAATCCAGGTTCATCGGACAGTTCGCATTATCTGCGTGAACAGGCAGTCCGACCAACACGAAGACCGCAAGAAATAGGGTACGAAGATGCATGATTAAATCCGCTGTATATCACTCGCAAATCTTAACCTGTTGCTGTGAACTGCAGGTATTGGGAAAGTTCCGGGTTTTCAGGTTGGGACAGTATCGTGTCGGTCGGGCCTGACTCGTGGATTTTGCCTCCCAGCATGAATGCGAGTGAGTCCGCAATCCTGGCAACTTCATGGGGCAGGTGACTGACGACGATCACCGTCAGGGCGTGTGTCTTTCGGAGTTCATCCACCAACTCATGCATTTCTACCCGCAGTTGAGGGTCGAGTCCGGTGAAAGGTTCGTCAAGCAGCAGCAGGGGACGCCTTTGACACAGGCAGCGCGCGAGGGCGGCCCGTTGGCGCTCGCCTCCTGAGACATCCGCAGGCTTTCTCGATTGCAGCGCACCCAGCCGGGTTGCCGCCATTGCCGCTTCGATCAGCTCGCGGTCCTCGTCGGTCGGTTTCAGGCCGGGATGGCATCCCAGGGCAATGTTCTGATACAGCGTAAGGTGATTAAAGAGGTTGTTCTCCTGGAACATCATTGTGACGGGCCGACGTGCTGGGACTTTCGTGTCTATCCGCTCTTCGCCGACAAAGATCGTTCCCTGATCCGGCTGCTCAAATCCCGCAATCAGTGACAGCAGGGTAGATTTGCCCGCACCGCTTGGCCCAATAAGGGCGATACACTCGCCACGCTTTGCCTCAAGATCGACTTCAAGCTGCCAGTCACCCTGGCGAAAGCGAACCCCGTCAATATTGAGAAAGTTCATCGCGACAGGCTGCGGTCCATAATCCAGAAAAGTGCCACACACATCAGCACAAGAAACAGGGCGGTAACGGCCGCCTCGTCGAAGCGGTAGGCACTCATACGTTGATAGAGCATCACCGGCAAAGTAATGTGACCTGTGGTATCGAACAGGGCGGCAACACCCATGTCGCCGAAAGACAGCGCTCCCCCCAGGGCAAGCGAAAATGCCGCAGGCTTTCGGATCATGGGCCAGTCCACCCGGCAAAAGCGGTGCCAGCCGCTTAGGCCCAGCTGTGCACACAACTTCCGGTACTGTTGGCCTGAATCGATCAGTACCGGGGCGATACTGCGCAGAATGTAAGGCAGGATCATCACCGCGTTGACGACAGCAATCATCAGGAGTGTGATGCTGTCGACAGCGTTTATACGCAGGGCGATCAGGAATAACCCTGTTCCAATCACCATCGGCGGAAACGCCAGGGTGAGAGATCCCGCGAGAAGCATCCCGTCCTTGGCTTTATTTCGGCGTCTTTCAAGCGCCAGAAAACGGGCGGTGGTTGCGATACCCAGAGCCATGATACCGGCCAGGCTGGCTGCCGTGAGCGCAATGCCCAGACTCCGAGCGGCGGCTTGCCACAGATCAGTATCGAGCAGGACTGCGGCAACCGGTCCCTGCAGTCCGGCGGTGACCAGCGCCGCGACCGGGGTGAAAACAAAAAGTCCACATAGCCCAATGACGCCAAAATCAAAAATCTTACCCACGCCAGTGCCTGTATCCGGCCGTGCCCTGGAATCGCTCTTGCGTCCCGGAGTCTGTGTGAGTGCCCGCATCCAGCGCATCAGCAATAAAGCGGTACCAGCGCATAACAGTAACTGTGCAAGCGCCAGCACAGCAGCCTGAGCAGGGTCGAATTCAAAGCGCAGCGCCTGGTAGATCGCGACTTCGATGGTGGTGGCTGCCGGACCGCCGCCGAGAGTGAGGACGACCGCAAAACTCGTGAAGCAGAGCAAAAAGACAACGATGGTGACGCCTGGCAGAAAAGCGCTGAGGGTAGGCCATTCGATAAACCGGAAGAGCTGGGTGCTCGACATCCCGAGCGTGCTGGCGGTACGCCAGTTTTCATCTGTGATCTGATCCCAGGCGGGCAACAGCAGCCGTACCGCCAACGGCAGGTTGAAGAAAGTGTGTGCCAACAAAATGCCGGTCAGGCCATACAGCTCAAACGGTACGCTGGCGCCGGTGGGTTGAAGCAGAAAGTTCAGCATCCCTGATCGGCCGTATACCGCCACAATCCCGAATACCGCAACAATCACCGGCATCACCACGGGCAGCCCCATTAGGGTTATCAGGATTTTTCGTCCGGTAAACGCCGGGCGCCTGGCGTATGCGCGCGCCACGGGAACCGCGAGGATGATACTGATGAGTGTCGACAGGGTTGCCTGCCAGAGTGTGAAGCGCACCACTTGAAAAAAATAAGGATCACGCAGTGTGGCGATGATGGAAGCTGTGTCCGATAAGGCGCTCACTGCCGTGAGCGAGCCCGCGATAACAGCGGTCAGCAGGAACAGCGCCATGGCCCCTGGCCAGAGCCCAAGCCGCCAGTGCGCGTTCAAGGTGCGGTTCACTGGGCGAGGGCAGTCAGCCAGCGCTTTATCCAGTGCTTCCTTTGTGCGCTGACCTCTGTCGGCTGAAAGCTCAAGGTGGCGTTTGGGATCTCGTCTTCATGGAACGCCGGGGGTAGCGCTTGTCCTGTCCTGACTGTTGGCAGCATCCAGTTGCTCGTGGGGAGAATCGCTTGGACTTCATCGGAGAGCATAAAGCGCAGGAAATCATCGGCGAGTTCGGGTTGCTTGGAATGCGCGAGCCGTGCTGCGACTTCGACCTGTTGGTAATGACCCTCTTCAAACATCGCGACTCGGTACCGATCGGTCTTCTCAACATGCCGATGATAGGCAGGTGAGGTCGTGTAGCTCAGGACCATCGGTGCTTCACCTTCAAGAAACAAGCCGTAGGCCTCCGACCAGCCTTTGGTGACGGTCACGATTCTCGGAGAGAGCACACGCCATGCTGCTGTATCTTCCTCGCCAAAGATTTTGCGCACCCAGAGCAGTAAACCCAATCCCGGTGTACTGGTTCGCGGATCCTGGATAATGATTCTTGGTCCCTCGGGATCATTCACCAGTGCCCGAAGCGTCTTGGGCGGGTCTGCAAGTTGTTCACTGTCATAAACGAATCCGAAATATCCAAAGTCGTAGGGAATGAAGACCGGGTCCGACCAGGGGAGCGCGAAATCAATGCCGCCGAGATCGAGACCATGCGTGTCGAGAAGACCGGTTTGCCGGGCTTCAGCCACAAGACTGGTGTCAAGACCGACAATGACATCTGCCGAAGAACGGGTACCTTCGAGTTTCAGCCGCCCCAGTAGTGCGGCGCCGTCTTCGACGCCGACAAACTCAAGGTCACATTGGCAATGCGCCTCAAACGCAGGTTCGATCAAGGGGCCGGGTCCCCAGTCTGACACGAACGAAGCGTAGGTATAGACGGTGAGACTCGGCTTTGCCGCGTTTGCCGGAAGTCCAAAAAAGCTGAGCAGAACCGCACCGATAGCGGCAAGCAGGCGAAAAGTTGTCATGAAGACGCTCCTTCGGGATCGAAGAGCGGAGGGGCCAACATGGCCACTATCCAGATTCCTCCGCCGGTATGATCCGGTTCAGGTTCAGCGGGTGATTCTCAGCCCGGCCCGTGCCGGACACCCCGTTGGATAGCAAGGCCAATCTAGACAACGGCCGATGCAGTGTCAACATGACCGGCGGCAGACACCGTTTGGCTTAAGGGGTCAGGCGACCGCTTCAATTATCCGAACGGCTTGCTCAAGGCGTTTGTCACCCGAGCCTTGGATCAGCGTCCAGTGGAGACCGGAACCGGTCATGGCCTCGACAAATTTTTCGTGGATCTCCCGGCGTTGTTCAGCCGCGCCGCTGTCGCGCTGGAAGCCGTCCGACACCCAGGGCAGGTCGATATCACACAAAAGATACAGGTCTGCCGCGCGTTCTGAGGCCGCGCGGACGATCCATGCGGGTGATGTCCCGTAATAGTGGCGCGCATAGACGAGTGTCGACACAAGATCGGTGTCGTGAATAACGAGGCCGCGTGCTTTGCGAATGGCGGCGTCTTCCAGTTCTGCCTGCAAAGAGGCAATCGGGTGGACGTCATCAACCGTCAGCGGCCGATTATGCTGTTCAACATACAGTCGGGCCCCTTCCGGTGAGGAAGGGCAGTCGAAATATTCCGCCAATCTCTCGGTGAGAGCCGTCTTGCCGGTACATTCACTGCCCGTTACGACCACTCGGCGTGAAGGAGAGGTATGCTTCATTGTCGGTTTGTCCTAGAATCGAAGCAGAAAAATACTTTTCAAATCAGTAAATCTGCCGGGACAACCTAGAACACAACTGCGATCCGATGCAAGAAACATTTTCATTAGTTGATCATCCTTTGGTTCAGCACAAGCTTACGCTGATGCGTGACAAGGACTGCCCAACCGCTCATTTTCGCCAGTTGATCCGGGAAATCGCATTGCTGCTGGCATATGAAGTCACTCGTGACCTGCCCCTGACCCAGACCGAGGTTCAGACCCCGCTGGAAACCATGCAGGCGCCGATCCTCGCGGGAAAAAAATTGTGTTTTATCTCGGTACTGCGTGCGGGCAACGGCCTGTTGGAAGGCATGCTGGATTTGATCCCTTCGGCCCGGGTAGGTCACATCGGGCTGTATCGCGACCCGGATACGCTGCAGGCAGTTGAGTACTACTACAAGGTGCCGGAAGACATCAGTGAGCGCCAGGCCATCGTTGTCGATCCGATGCTCGCAACCGCAAACTCGCTGAGTGCTGCGATCACAAGACTCAAGCAGGATCGGCCGGTCAAGATCAAGGTGGTCTGCCTCCTCGCGGCTCCTGAGGGCGTGGCCGCCTTCGGGGAGGCACACCCGGACGTGCCGGTCTATACCGCGGCACTTGACCGCGAGCTGAATGATCATGGGTACATCCTGCCCGGTCTTGGGGACGCGGGCGACCGGATATACGGTACGCGCTAGCGTCGCATCCCAGGGGTGATGACCGGTTTTGTGATGACCTTTCGGCGCACCAAGGGGTTAGCGACCGTAGTCATCCTCACCGCGGTGCTCTTGCCGAACTGGGCGATGGGACAATCGGCGGGCGTGCACGGTCTGACGCAGGCAGGCTGGACCATTATC
The DNA here is from genome assembly GCA_016845525.1 of Pseudomonadota bacterium. Lineage (GTDB taxonomy): Bacteria > Pseudomonadota > Gammaproteobacteria > Arenicellales > UBA868 > UBA868. The sequence goes on along the minus strand of JAERSQ010000164.1, from coordinate 23,998 downwards.
AAGCAGGTAGAAAAGCAGGAGGTCCGCTCTGGGGTTTCACCCTATGCCCACCTTCAGCGGGTGGTATCTATCACTGAGTATCATCTTGAAAAAGACGGCCAAACCATGATTTGCCGGATGTCTTACGACAGCCAGCAGGATACCCAGGAAGAAAAGTGCGAGTAGTCGCAAGTCTAGTTTGGGAGTATCGAGCGCGGTGTGCCATAAAATTGATCCAGATCAAGACGGCGTTTGAGGAGGCATGGCGTAATGCACCTGCATACTTCCTCCACCGATAAAACGGGGAACTCAAGGCGGCATCCGCAAGGGTGTCGCCTCTTTTTTTGCCGGCTCAGCCACCATCGAGCCCGATAGAGCCGTGCTGGACAAGATTGGTGATTTTTTCCGGGACAGGCTTCAGGTGTCGGATGATGGCCATGACGCCGAAGACGCAGCCCGCCTGGCTGCGGCAGCGCTCCTTTTCGAGGCCGCCATGTCAGATTACGATCTGGGCGACGAAGAGCGCTCCATGATCCAGCAGTTGGTCCGCCAGCAGTTTGATTTGAGCGATGAGGAGGCGAGTGCGTTGGCGACCTTGGCGCAGGAGCGGGTCCGCGAGTCCACCGGGCTGCACGGCTTCACGTCACTGATTAACCAGCATTGGAGCGAGCACCACCGCCTTAATCTGGTTGAGCAGATGTGGCGTGTGGTTTATGCCGATGGACGGCTCGATGATCATGAACTTCATCTCATGCGCAAGATACAGCGTTTGCTGCACATCCCCCAGAAAGACTTTGTGAGCGCCAAATTGCGCCACAAGCCCGAGTGAGCATTGTGCTCAATAACGCAGGATCAGTTCGATAATCGGATTGTCGCCCCCGCGACGGCGCCTGCGGTGATACCAGGCACTCACAGCCAGAAGCAATCCCAGCGCGATCAGTACGCTCGCGACAATAATGGACAGAAGCGGGGGATACAGAGCAATCAAAATCCCCGCCAGCAGCAATACGATTCCGGTTAACATCGATCTTTCCTCATAAGTACCTACTCTTAATGTGGTGTTCTTTGCATCCATTTCAATGCCGCAGTGGCTTCTGCAGGTCGACCGGTGGCAGTGGCTTTCAAGGATCCGCATCTGGAGCATTTATCGGTGTTCCCCTCATCGGGCATGATTTTTCCCGCCGCAACCTGCCGGGCGATGATTCAGAGGGAGATGAGCCCGTGCGGCGGCCTGCTTTCGTAAAATAGGCCCATGACAACGCCGCGTTTTCTGCAATGGTTCGGCAGTGCCAAAGCCCGATGGTTGTGGGCGGGATTGGGACTGCTTGCGATCGGGGTGCTGTTCTATCGCTATCTCGTACACGATGGCGACTTCGATGTGTACTGGGCCGCCACCTTTCGTTATGTGCATGGGCTCAAGATTCACATCTACGAACAGAATGTCTTTACCTATCCGACCTTTGCTTCGTTCATGCTGCTGCCGGTATATCCCCTGGGTTACACGGTCGGAAAAATCCTGTTCTTCGCCGCTAACATCTTTTTTCTTGTAGGCGCGGTGTATGTCTGCCAGCGCGAGGTGCTTTACGGCAGTGCGGCGCGGGCCGCAACGCTGGTCATTGCTCTGCTGTTTTCTTTCCGGTCGATTCTGGCTGTCTTCAACAACCAGCAGACCGATATCCTGATCTTCGGGTTGGTCATATTCGGACTTGCGGCTTTTGCTCGTGTGCCCGTGTTGGCATCGACCCTGATGGCGATAGCGGCCGGCCTCAAGGCAAATCCTCTTTTTATGGTGTTGCTGCCGATCTACAAGAAACGCTGGGCCGCAGTAGGTGTTTTTGTGGGCCTCACCGTGGCGCTCATCGCGGCACCGGATGTCGCGAAATTTGCAGTGAGCGATAGTTGGCGGGATTCGAGTTTCACGGTTCCGGGCTCCGTACTGCCCAAACGGGACACGGTACCGCAGGGACAGTTCAAGGCGGAAGCCATTGCCGGCGGTATGTGGAGTTATCTGCGCGAGCATTACGAAATGACGCTGTCCGTGTCGCCTGACGAGGTTCGCTGGTGGCAGGATCGGGGCAGCGCCGGTAACCAGTCTCTGTACCGGATCGCTGCGACCCGGCTCGGGCACGCCGTGCCATCCAATATCGTGCTGCTGGGCTTGTGTTCGGGATTTGCGCTGCTGCTGCTGCTCGCGAGCCGGGTACGTAAAGACGCCGTGTTTGTGCTGGGCTTGCTGTTCTATACCGCTTTTGTGCTGATCGGGCCGCAGTCCTCCAAGCCGCACTTTATCGCTTTCTTCGGACTGCTCCTGTTTTGCTGGCAGGATGCGTTGGCAAAGCAGTCCTGGTGGAAGATTGCTGTGTTGGGAGTGCTCTCCAGTCTGCTCGGGATCAAAGCGGCAGCGCTTCTGATCCCCCAGGGGGAACTGGCGCGCGACATCGTTGGCCTCGCGGGGCTTGCGATCTGGCTGTACAGTTATCTGCTGCTTCTTGTTTCAGGAGAGCGAAGATCATAGTCGGCCGAATCTGAGGCGCCACACCAGCACCAATGCTTCCCTGAACGTCTGCCCCGACATTTTGGATACGCCGACGGTGCGGTCGGTAAAGTGGATGGGAACTTCGGTCACGCTCAGCCCGCTTTTCAGTGCGCGCCACGTGGTCTCGATCTGAAAGCCGTATCCCACCGACCGGATTTTTTCAAGGCCGAGGGTCTGCAGCGCTTCGCGGCGGAAACATTTAAAGCCTCCCGTTAGATCGCGGTAGGGCACGCCGAGAATGAGACGGGCATAAAGGTTGCCGAAACGGGACAAGGCGAGACGCGACCAAGGCCATCCTGAGATACCCCCGCCCGGCATCCAGCGGCAGCCGAGGGAGATATCGGCATCGTCGGTTGCTGCGAGCAGCCGCGGCAGATCCTTTGGGTTATGACTGAAGTCGGCATCGATTTCAAAGACATGGCTGTAGTCGTGTTCAAGTGCCCACGTGAAGCCGGCCAGGTAGGCGCGGCCCAGCCCCGCTTTGTGAGTACGGTGAAGCACGTGAACATGAGCGTCCTTTGCAGCGATTTCATCGGCCAATGCACCCGTGCCGTCTGGCGAGTTGTCGTCGATAACGAGTATGTCGGCCTGCGGCAGGCTGCTCCGCACAACCTCAATAAAAGGCGGCAGATTGCCCTTTTCGTTGTAGGTGGGGATGAGGACAAGCGGTGACGGCATACGGATCGGGTCAGGTGGCAGAAGCGGCTCTGGATGATGCTAATCTTAACCTGCGCATACAACCCCTCGAATGCTGATGAGTGTGAATCAGTCAACCTTCATGAGCCGATCCCGATAAATGCCGAGCCACGCGTTTCTTGAGCATGATGGGATATTGGCTTTTGCGCATCGAGGTGATGGCGAAGCCGCGCCGGAAAACACAGCAGCTGCCTTCGAGAGTGCGGTAGGGCTGGGCTTTCGTTATCTTGAGACAGACGTACACTGCACCCGCGACGGCGTGCTGATTGCTTTTCACGATGACCGGCTTGATCGCGTCACCGACCAGAGGGGTAGCATTGCCCGGCTAGACTACAAGGACGTGGCAGGTGCCCGCGTCTCGGGACGTGAGCCGATTCCCTTGATGGAGGATCTTCTTGGGAATTTCCCGCAGATTCGCTTCAATATTGATCCTAAATCGGACGCCGCAGTCGGCCCGCTGATCGAGGTGATCAGGCGCACCCGGGCACAAGAGCGCGTTTGTATTGGCTCTTTCTCCGACAAGAGACTTCAGCATATCCGTAATGCGCTGCCCGGGGTCTGCACTTCCATGGCGACGCTTGAGACGACCCGGGCGCGTCTTTCGAGTATTGGTTTGCCCGTCGGGCGGCTGCAGGCAGCCTGTGCTCAGGTCCCCGTCGTATGGAACGGGATCAGGGTGATAGATAAGCGTTTTGTGACCGCGATGAAGTCACGGAGTCTGCAGGTTCATGTCTGGACGGTTAACGAGCCCAAAGAAATGGAGCGACTGCTGGATCTTGGCATAGACGGCCTGATGACCGACCGTCCGGCGCTTTTAAAAGAACTGTTACTGAAGCGCGGTCAGTGGGCGTAGAGTGACAAGCGCGCCAGGTCAGGTTCGGGACCGTTTCGCTTGTTTACTGCGAGCAGGGTCAGTCTTGTAAGAGGCGTCTATTGTTTCGTCCTCGTCAAGCAGGATGGCATGCCCTGGGCCTTGCAGATCATCAAACTGGTCCTTGCTGACCGCCCAGAAGAATCCCCCGATTGCAATGGCAACCAGCAGCAGTGCGAGGGGGACAAGCAGAAATACGATATCCATGACGGATCATGATGACCCTGGCAAGGGGGTCAGGCGCCTAGTTACGCAGGGCCTGAGGAGTTTGAGTAGGCGCCCCGGCCCACCTTGCAGGGTCAAACTGTGTAATGGGTCTTGATCAGTGCATCATCATGAGGGTGATGGCCACATCATAGCGTTCAGGAACCATAGATTCCCTGACACAGGTCAAACTCCCAGCGGACCCAATGACCATATGCCCTTGCGGAGGGCAAATACGGTGAAACTGACTTACATCATTAAAGCATCTATCGGAGGTGGCTAGATTAGGCTGAGTGTTGGTTCACTTGGCGCGTGGTATTGTCAGCATCCTTGCATCACCCTGGAAGTCTTAACGAGCATCCGGCACCTCAGTTCGATCCGGATCTTGTCCGGCGCTATGCAGGCGCCGGTCCGCGCTATACCTCTTATCCGACTGCGCTGCAGTTTACAAAGGCTTTTGACGCAGGGCAGCTGAAAACATTCGCACAGTCAAGCAACGAAGAGCTGCTGCCAAGGGACTTGTCGCTTTATGTGCATATCCCTTTTTGTGCGACACTGTGTTTTTACTGCGCCTGTAACAAGATCGTCACCCGTAACGCCAGAACCGCGGCAGATTACCTTGAGCGACTGCATCGGGAAGTGGCCTTGTATGGCGGTCTCTTTGATGACGATCGGGAACTGACCCAATTGCACCTGGGCGGCGGAACGCCGACGTTTCTGGAGACTGCCCAGATCAGGGATTTACTTGACTGTATCGGGGAGCATTTTCCGGTAACGGACGATGTGTCCCGGGATTATTCAATCGAGATAGACCCGCGCACCGTATCTGAGGAGACGCTCGACCGGCTTCGAGAGATCGGCTTTAACCGGGTCAGTATGGGCGTTCAGGATTTCGATCCGGTGGTGCAAAAAGCCGTCCATCGGGAGCAGTCATGTGAAAAGACACTTTCGCTTGTCCGCCATGCCCGGACGCAGGGGTTTGGGTCCACCAACGTTGACCTGATCTATGGACTGCCGTTGCAGACCGCCAGCAGTTTCACCGCCACGCTGGACCGTTTGCTGGAGGTGAGTCCGGACCGCCTCAGCATATTCCACTACGCCCACCTGCCGCACCTCTTTTTTCCGCAACGCCGTATTCTTGAGTCGCAACTTCCAAGCAGCGAGGAGAAGCTGAATATCCTGGGAGCGGCAATCGAACGGCTCGCCGAGGCCGGATACATTCATATCGGTATGGATCATTTTGCGCGCCCGGACGATCCGCTGGTCAGCGCGTTTCATGACGGAACACTGCACAGAAATTTCCAGGGATACTCGACTCACGCAGAATGCGACCTGATCGGGCTCGGGGTTAGCGCTATCAGCCACATCGGAGATAGTTACAGCCAGAACACCAAATTACTCTCCGAATACCAGGACGGCATCGACGCCGGAGAGTTCCCGATCGATCGCGGGCTGGCGTTAAGCCGAGATGACAAAATACGTCAAAGCGTGATCGAGCGCTTGATGTGTGCCGGAGAGGTTGATCTAGATGAAGTTTCTGCCGAGCACCGCCCGGTGCCTGAAGACTACTTCCGGGATGACCTTGAGCGCCTGCAGACGCTGCTGCGGGACGACCTCATTACGTTTCCCTCTGCCCGGATAATTCGGGTGACAGCAAAAGGGCGGTTCCTCTTGCGCAACATCTGCATGATTTTTGATCGCTATATCGAGCCGACTGCTGATATCCCAAGGCACTCCCGGGTCATTTAAGCCAGCGGCTGATGTAGAACGATAGCGAGTGCCGAGTCTCCCGGAGCCTAGGAGGCTTGTGCCGTGTTGCACCCATCCACCCGGCCACGGAGTCCATCAAGGTCCTGTATGTGGATCTTCCGTCCGTGCACGGTCAGCAAACCCGCCTCTGACAGGCGTCCGAAAAGCCGGCTGACCGTTTCGGCTGCAAGGCCGAGATAGTTCGCGATATCGTGACGGGACATCGACAGACTGAAGTCAGTCTGGGAAAACCCCCGGTCGGCAAAGCGCTTGGACAGGCTCAACAGGAATGCCACCAGACGGTCTTCTGCCGTACGTCTTGCCAGAAGCAGCAGCATTGACTGATCGACACTGATCTCGCGCGCCATCACCCGGTACAGTTCGCGATGCAGGCCGGGGACTGCTTGTGATACCTCGGCAACGGCATCCAGCGGGAGTTCACAGAGCGTGGTCCTTTCCAGCGCTACCGCAGTACAGGTATGTCCGTCATCGATTCCGTCAAATCCGAAGAGTTCTCCCGGCATCGAAAACCCGATGATCTGTTCGTTGCCGTCAGGCGGCGAGACCACGGTCTTGAGCGAGCCCGACTTGACTGCATAGAGTGCATGAAAATTGTCCCCGGCCCGGTAGATGTTCTCTCCGCGCTTATAGGGGGCCCGTTGGCCAACGATGGACTCAAATCGTTCCATGTCTTTGATGTCGAGACCCCTCGGAAGGCAAAGTTCCGCAAGGCTGCAGTCACGGCATGAAAGCTTCCCGTTGGCAAGGTCAGCTACTATCGTTGCCGTCGATATTGCCATAAAAGATATCAATTAAATGAGATGCAATAATGATAATACGTTATTTAGGCAAAATTTGTCGATGGCTAGCTCGTGCTCAACGGATTGAGCACGCCGCCATAAGCATGAGTTCAAGATGGAAGGAAATCCGGCCCACAGAACGTTTCCTCGACCGGGTGAGCGCCGAGATGTACAGGTCGGACAACGCCGAAAAGGGTCAACAGGCCGAAAAGAAGAACGAGGGCGCCGGCGAACTGCCGTACCCGTTTGTCTCTGGCGACATTGGCGAGCGCGTAAGTTGAGGATCCAATCGCGATCAGCAATGGCAGCGTACCGATGCCAAAAGCCCCCATCATGGCCGCGCCTCGTATCGGATCCGCGTTAGCGAGTGACCAGATCAGCGTTGCATAGACGAGCCCGCAGGGAAGCCATCCCCACACGGCTCCTAGGGCCAGGGCCTGGCCGGTATGGTGTACAGGAAGCAGACGCCTGCCCCATGGTCCGATCCGCTGCCAGACGGCAAGGCCGATCCTCTCGACTGCCGCAAGCGCCTGCCACCAGCCTGACAGGTATAAGCCAAGCGCCAGCATGAAGAGCCCAGACAGCGTGAGCCCTACGGCGGCAACATGATCTGGAGAAAAGACAGCGAGAGCGGTGTTGCCCAACCACCCCGCCAGTGCGCCCGCTACCATATAACTGCTTACGCGGCCAACGTTATAAGCCAGGATCATCTGCCAGGGCGGTATTTTCGCCGAAGTGGCCATCAGGCCGCTAAAGGATCCGGCGATGCCGCCACACATTCCGACACAATGGACCGATCCAAGCAGGCCAACGAGACCGGCGCTGAGAACCGTCAGAGTGGTATTCAAGAGTCCGGGCCTGACGCGTGCGGCAGCAACTCCAGGGTAGACGATGTATCGAGGTTGAGGTTGCCAACAAGCCGCCAGTCTGATGTTTCCAGTTGAACGATCCAACGTTCCTGACGTAACGGTGCAAAGTCGCCGTGCAGGCGTCCGTCGGGACCCCGTTTCAGTTTAAGCGTCTGATCATAGCCGGAGCGGGTGGGATGGATCAGGGAGCACGTCAACTCTTCGATGCCGTCAATCTTTTCTCCGGACAGATCTGCGCTCAGGACGCCGGTGGATCTGTCAAACACGAGCCGTGCATACAGACGATAATCGCGGGCTTTGTCGTCCCGGGCGAGGGTCTGGTTAATGTGCTTTCCCTGCTGATAATAGTCATCAACAACCAGTCCGTCATCAGATTGCACTGCAAGAATAAGCAAAGCAACGCCGAGAATCACGGAGGTTGCCGGGATGCCAATCAGGAGCCATACAAAAGGGACTCGATACCATGGTTCCGGAGGCTTGGGGTCGAACTGGTTCATCGTCATGGGGTAGCGGGTCCGAGAAAGCGCGCCGCCTCAGAGGCATTAAGTTGCCGGTCAAGACTTTCGACGACAAATGTCAACTCAGAACTTCTTTGGGCAAGATGGACGGGGTCAACCCTGACTCGGACTACGACGTTACGGACTTCTCCGGGCGTAACGGTGATATCACGGTCGTCGCTGAATATGCTGGCACCATCAAGCCCGCGGAGGGACACGGAAAACCGGTTATACCCCCCACCTTTGTTTAAAATCTTCAGGGTATATACATTCTCAATCAAACCGTCTGCCGTCTCCCGATACAGCGCGTTCCGGTCCCGGATGACATCGAGTGATATCGGGTCGCGTGTCGCGATACCCCAGATCACGGCGGCGGAGAAAACTGCAAGCAACCCCGCGTAAAGGACGACTCTAGGCCTCAACACGCGGGTTTTTTCTCCTATAAGGGCGTTTTCCGTGGTGTAACGGACAAGACCTTCCGGGTAGCCTATTTTCTGCATGACACCATTGCAGGCATCGATACAGGCGGCACAGCCGATGCACTGATACTGCAAGCCGTCCCGAATATCGATTCCCGTGGGACAGGCCTGAACACACAAAGTGCAGTCCACACAATCCCCGATATCGCCGCTCGACCGGTCCGAGTTGTGACTCCGCGCCCCCCGGGGCTCACCACGGGCCTCGTCATAGGAGATGATGAGCGTGTTTCGGTCAAACATGGCGCTTTGGAAACGCGCGTAGGGACACATGTAGATGCACACCTGTTCCCGCATCCACCCCGCGTTGCCATAAGTTGCAAACCCATAGAAAAACACCCAGAAGGTTTCCCAGGGCCCAGCGCTCAAGCTCACAAGTTTCGGAGCAAGTTCCAGGATGGGCGTGAAGTAGCCAACGAAGGTCAGACCGGTCCACAGTGAGAAGAGAATCCAAACCGCATGTTTGAGTGATTTCAGCCCGATTTTGCGAGCTTGCCAGGGCATCTTATCCAGTTTGATCTGCCGGTTGCGGCCTCCCTCGATGCGTCTTTCGATCCAGATAAAGACTTCTGTCCAGACAGTTTGTGGACAGGCGTATCCGCACCATAATCGGCCGGCGAGTGCGGTAAAGAAAAACAGACTGAGCGCTGCAATGATTAACAGAGCCGCCAGATAGATAAAGTCCTGCGGCCAGATGGTTAAGGCAAAAAGATGAAATTTGCGTGCAGGCAGGTCGAACAGGATGGCCTGGTGGTTATCCCAGCGGATCCAGGGAATGCCGTAAAACGCGCCGAGCAGGACCAGAACAGCGGCGGTTCTCAGCCAGGCAAAAAGTCCATGAACCTCACGCGGGTAGATACGCTGCCGCTTGACGAAAAGATGTTGGTCAATGCCGCCAGTAGGCGTTTGCGCCGACTCTGAATTCATCGGCACCTGCTCAAGGATTGCGCTTGGTTTGATTGAAGTGGCGGATGGGGCGTTGGAAAAAACAGGTCAGCAGACACGAGGACGCCGTCAGTGCCCAGAACATGAAAAAGCCGACTCCATAGGCGGCCAGACGTGACAGGTCCGGAAACCATGTCGGCGCCATCAGGGTAAAAGGATCAAAGATCGCGAAGAAGACGATGGTGGCAGCGCCCGCCATGAGAAACGACGGCCACAGCACAGAGATCACCCTTTGAATGCGTGGGATGGAGTTTGCTGTTTCGGAACGGTTGGTCTGTTCGGGTCCCATGAGTATCTGTCAGGCGGCAGTACCCCGGGCGGACTCCTGGAAGAGCGCGCGGATTCTGTGTTTAGGGATTCAGGCTCAAGACATAGGCAGCGAGCAAATGGACCTTGTCTTCTCCGAGGAATTCACCGTGGGCGGGCATTTGTCCCTGGCGTCCGTCCGCGATGCTTGCGCGGATGGCTTCGCGGGATCCACCATACAGCCATACGGCATCGGTGAGATTCGGTGCGCCGAAGGCTGTATTGCCGGTGCCATCGGGACCATGGCAGGCGACGCAGAAGGTCTGGAATTTCTCCTGGCCGGATTTCAGCCTCGCGGTTTCCGCTTTTCGCCCCGTCAGGCTAATGACGTATTCGGCCACATCGGCAACGGCATCGTCCCCGCCAAGCGGCAGCGCCCATGCGGGCATGACGCCGTTGCGCCCGTTAAGGATGGTAGCCTTGATGGTGTCCGGTTCGCCTCCCCAGGCCCACAGGCCGTCTCTAAGATTCGGAAACCCAACGGCGCCGCGGGCATCAGAACCGTGACAGGTTGAGCAGTAACTGGCGTAGAGCCGCTCCGCGCTCCGCATCGCTTCCTTGTCGTCAGCGAGCACCGCCAGATCAGTCGCGGCATAGCGGGCAAACAATGGTCCGTAGGCTTCCTCTGCCTGCGCCATTTCTGCCTCATACCGACCTTTGGAGGTCCAATCGAGTATGCCCGGGAACGAACCCAGCCCCGGATAAAGCGCCAGATAAATGAGGCCCCAAACGATCGTGATCAAGAAGAGATTCAGCCACCAGGCGGGCAGGGGATTGTTGTATTCATGCAGATCAGTATCCCAGACGTGTCCGGTGGTTTCACTCGAACTGCCTCCGCCTTTATCCGTCAGGTTGCCCAACACGAGCCAGGCGCAGCCCAGTATCCCAAGTGTGGTTGGGATGGCGATGAACCAGTTCCAATACTGGCTTACAAAGTCAGCCATGGGATTTCTCCGCTTCAGGATCTGAGTGGATGGGGTCAACTTCATCCTCAAACGGGATGCTTGCCGCGGAGGCAAAATCACTTTTCTGTTTGCGGCTGAAGGCCCAGACAACAATACCGACAAACAGGGCAAACATGAGCGCCGTCCAGATGCTATGGAACAGCATCATCATCAGCGCCGCACCTTGACATGAATGCCAAGGCCCTGGAGGTACGCAATCATCGCGTCCATCTCGGTTTTGTCTTTGACCTGTTCCGGCGCCTGGTCGATTTCCTCATCGGTGTAGGGCAGTCCCAGCACGCGCAGGACCCGCATCCGTTTCTGGATTCCCTTTCCATCAAGCGGTGCACCTTCCAGCCAGGGGTAGCCCGGCATGATGGACTCGGGAACCACATCGCGCGGGTTGATCATATGAACCCGGTGCCATTCGTCACTGTATCGCCCGCCCACCCGGGCGAGATCTGGCCCCGTCCGTTTAGAGCTCCACTGAAACGGATGGTCGTATACAAATTCTCCCGCCACGGAATAGTGTCCGTAGCGTTCGGTTTCGGCCCGGAAAGGCCGGATCATCTGGGAATGACAGGACATGCAGCCTTCCCGCTGATAAATGTCCCGGCCCGCGAGTTCGAGTGCCGAGTAGGGTTTTAGGCCCGCGACCGGTTCCGTAGTCGATTTCTGAAAAAACAAAGGCACGATCTCGACTAGAGCGCCCACGCTGATGACAAGTACCGTCAGCACGATCATCCAGAAAATATTGGTTTCGGCTTTTTTCTGTAAAGACATGGGGCAATGTTCCCTAATGTGCCGGGGCCGGAATAACGGCCTCTACGGGGCGTGCGCCGGCAATGGTTCGAGCGACGTTGTAGGCCATCAACAGCATGCCGCTGAGGTACAGAATTCCGCCGAGTAGTCGGATCACGTAGTACGGGTGCATCGCCTGGACAGTTTCGACAAAGCTGTAAGTCAGCGTGCCGTCCGGGTTGACGGCGCGCCACATCAGGCCCTGCATGACTCCAGAAATCCACATGGCCGCGATATAGAGCACGATGCCAATCGTTGCGAGCCAGAAGTGGGTTTCAATAAGCCGCTTGCTGTATATCTCCCGGCCGAACAGCCTGGGGATGAGGAAGTACATGGCCCCTATGGAGATCATGCCGACCCAGCCCAATGCCCCGGAGTGCACATGCCCGATGGTCCAATCAGTGTAGTGAGAAAGAGCGTTAACCGTCTTGATCGACATCATCGGCCCTTCAAATGTAGACATCCCGTAGAAGGAAATGGAGACCACCAGAAACTTCAGAATCGGATCGGTGCGCAACTTCTCCCACGCACCTGAGAGTGTCATGATGCCGTTGATCATGCCGCCCCAACTGGGTGCCAGCAGAATAATCGAGAACACCATGCCCAGAGACTGGGTCCAATCGGGCAAAGCGGTAAAGTGCAGATGATGAGGACCGGCCCAGATGTAGGTGAACACCAGAGCCCAGAAGTGCACCACTGAAAGACGATAGGAATAAACCGGTCGGCCAGCCTGTTTCGGCATGAAGTAATACATGATGCCGAGGAAGCCTGCGGTCAGGAAAAAGCCCACCGCGTTATGCCCGTACCACCACTGGATCATGGCATCCTGGACTCCTGCATACGCGGAATACGACTTTGTCAGACTGACCGGCAGGGCGGCACTGTTGACAATGTGCAGGAAGGCAATCGTGATGATGAAGCCGCCGAAGAACCAGTTGGCTACATAGATATGGCGGATTTTTCGCTTCATCAGTGTCCCGAAAAAGACAATGGCGTAGGCCACCCATACGACAGCGATCAGCACATCTATCGGCCATTCGAGTTCCGCGTATTCCTTTGAGGCCGTGTATCCGAGCGGCAGGCTTATTGCCGCCAACACAATAACGAGTTGCCAGCCCCAGAAAGTGAATGCTGCAAGCGGTCCGGCGAAGAGGCGCGTGTGGCAGGTCCGTTGGACCACATAGTAGGAGGTGGCAAACAGCGCCGATCCGCCAAAGGCAAAAATAACGGCGTTGGTGTGCAGCGGTCTCAGGCGGCCGAAACTCAGCCAGGCGATATCGAAGTTGAGTGCGGGCCACGCAAGCTGGGCCGCGATCACCACACCCACGAGCATTCCAACGATTCCCCAGACCACCGTCATGATGGTGAACTGGCGTACTACCTTATAGTTGTAGGTTTGCTCTGTGGTCATTCAGGATACCTTGGGAAAAGTTAGCAATCTTTAGTGCTGACATGGCCAGCCGCGCAAAGGGTGGTCCCTTTGGTTGTCAGGGTGAGGGTGGTTTTGCGACCAACAGGGACGCGGACATTCTCAGCATCCCGCGTGGGCTGCCTGACCTTATCGTCTTGCGTTATGATTGGTCTGCCTCTCAGGCCGGGCTCCAAGTCAGTTTGAATCGTAGTGTGACCCTGCTCCCCCGGTTGTTGATCTCGATCAACTTTGGTTAAAAAAGTGTCTGACACCCCTGTCGTCTCGGAACATCCGGGCCGGTTCGACTCCCGGCCGGATGAGGATTGTTTTCATTGCGGACTGCCGGTCCCACCTGGGAACGCGGCGTTCGTTGCCAAGATCGACGGCCAGCCCCGATCCATGTGCTGTGCAGGCTGCGCGGCAGTCGCACAGGCTATTTCAAGCGCCGGCTTGTCTCGTTATTACCGGGAGCGGACAGCATCGGCGTCGACGGCGCGTGACGCTTTTCCCGGGTCGCCCAGCCAATTCGGCGTGTTTGATAACCCACTGGTCCAGAAAAATTTCGTGACTGCTGTTGTCGACGGAGGTCGTGAAGCCGCCCTGATTCTTGAGGGTATCCATTGCGCCGCCTGTGTCTGGCTCAACGAACACCATCTGCGGAATCTGCCTGGGGTGCTGGATGTGCAGGTTAACTATGCAACGCACCGGGCCCGGATCCGTTGGGATAACGACAGGATCCGGTTAAGCGAGATCATGCAGGCGGTACGTGCCATCGGCTATGAGGCACATCCCTATGATCCTGGCCGCCAACAGCAACTGCTGGATGTCGAGCGCAGAAAAATGCTGAGACGTCTGGCAGTAGCGGGCGCTCTGGGGATGCAGGTGATGATTCTGGCGGTAGCCATGTATGCGGGAGTGTGGACGGGCATGGAAGAGCGCTATCGTGATTTCTTCCAGAAACTGAGCATGCTGATGACGTTGCCGGTGCTTTTCTATTCAGCTCAGCCGTTCTTCATAGCTGCCTGGCGGGATCTTTCCGTTCGCCGGGCCGGCATGGATGTACCAGTCACGATAGGTATCTCTCTTGCCTTCGCTGCAAGTGCTTTCTCAGTGGCAACTGGACAGGGCGAAGTCTATTTTGATTCGATCTGCATGTTTGTCTTTCTGGTGCTCGGCACGCGAACCCTGGAACTCGGGGCGCGCAAAAGTGCGGCCGATGCTGCCGATGTCATTGGCCAGGCCCGTCCTGCCGGCGCGGCCCGTTTGTGTGCTGACGGTGATGTCGAACAGATTGCGGCAGTTGAGTTGAGCCCCGGTGATCGGGTGCTTGTCCGGCCTGGCGAGGTGGTTCCCGCTGACGGGGTTGTTGTTGCCGGCCGATCCACGGTGGATGAAGCCATTCTTACCGGGGAAGCCATGCCGCAGCCGAGACGTGAGGCAGACGAGGTGATCGGCGGCAGTATCAATATCGACAGTCCGATCACGGTTCAAGTCACGCGGACCGGCGCCGATTCCGCGCTGTCGCAGATCCAGCAGCTGCTGGATCGGGCGCTGACCGGCAAACCCCGTGTCTCCCAGCTGGCTGACCGGATAAGCGGGTTCTTTGTCATGGCGGTTCTGTTAATCGCGGCCGGGGTGGCGGGATACTGGTGGCGGGCCGGCAATCCGGACTGGCTGTCGATTACCGTGTCGGTGCTTGTGGTGTCCTGCCCGTGTGCTCTCTCGCTTGCGACCCCTGCAGCGGTAACCGCGACCGTTGGACGGCTTATGAAAGCAGGGGTATTGCTGACCCGAGCACGGACTCTTGAGACCCTGGCCCGGATCAGCAAAGTCGTCTTCGATAAAACAGGGACCTTAACCCTTGGCGAACTACGCTGCTCGGCCATCAGAACCGCCGAGGGCGTTCACCGTAATGATGTCCTTGAGGTCGCCGCGGCGCTCGAACAGCAGAGCGAGCACCCCGTGGGCAGGGCTATCAGTCGCGCTGGAGTCAATCTTGATTTACCCCGCGTCGAAAATGTTGTGAACGAGCCTGGCGGAGGGATCTGTGCCCACATCCTGGGCAAGCCCTATTACATCGGCTCGCCGCATTTCATCGCAGAGAAAACCGGCCTGGAAGCAAACTCCGATGAGGCGGGATCACGCACCACGGTGTTTCTGGCTGATGCTGGCCGGATTCTCGGCGAATTCGTTTTTTCAGATGAAATCCGGGACGAGGCACCCCGATTGATCGGGCAGCTGCGAGAGCTCGGGCTAGAGATATCGATCCTTTCCGGCGATCAGCGTGGACCGGTATTGGCAGTGGCCGACGCCCTTGAAATCAAGTCTGCCCGTTGGCAGCTGTCTCCGGGAGACAAACTGCGGGCCGTCCATCAGGACCAGGTCCAGGGAGAGCGCGTGGCGATGGTGGGCGATGGCGTTAATGATGCGCCGGTCCTTGCAGGAGCAGATGTCTCGATCGCAGTTGCGCAGGCATCTCCATTAGCCGCCGCAGCGGCCGATGTCGTGATCCTGAACGAAGACACCCGAATGATCGCCCAGGCCATCCTTGCCGGGCGGCGGACCCTCAGAGTGATCCGTCAGAACCTGACTTGGGCCCTGGCCTACAACCTCAGCGCTCTTCCAGCTGCAGCGCTGGGATTCGTACCGCCCTGGCTGGCAGCCATCGGGATGTCAGCCAGTTCGCTGATCGTGATCGCCAACGCACTGCGTCTGAGATAACGGCGCGCAGCAGCGATGCTGCACTGATTGTTTCTTCGGCGGTCTCATCCGCCTGGAAGATTTTTCGATCGAAAGATGTCCTGGATCATCCCGACTTCCTGAAAGCTGTCTATGATCCGCGCAAGCCTTTCAGCATGATCCTGCCTGATGAAGACTTTATACACCCCTTACAAGATTTTTCATTTTCCCGAAAAACTTAAGAGTCTCCCCCGTGAAGGAACGGCGATAACCGCGCCCGTACACATCCGAATCAAGCCGACGAATTTATGTGGACACCACTGCTGGTACTGCGCTTACAAGGCAAAGGATCTTGAACTCGGTACGGATATGGTCGAGCGCGACCAGATTCCTCCTGGGAAGATGAGAGAGATTGTCTCCGACCTGGAGGCTATCGGCGTGCATGCAGTTACGTTCAGTGGGGGTGGAGACCCGTTTTACTACAAGCCGTTACTCGAAACAGTAAAGCGGCTGGCAGACAGTCCTATCCGGTTTGCGAGTCTGACCAATGGGGCGCGCCTATTCGGGGAAATTGCTGAGGTCTTTGCCCATCACGGCACGTGGTTAAGGGTATCCCTTGATGGTTGGGATGATGCCAGTTACTCCCGGTATCGGGGCGTAAGGCTTGGCGAGCACACCAAGCTGATGGAAAACCTGAGAGCGTTTAAACGCCTCGGTGGTTACTGCCATTTAGGCATCAGCCTGATCGTAGATCGGGATAACGCGGAACACGTTGAAAGGAGCGTGAAACAGCTGCAGGACATTGGCGTGAACAGCGTGAAGGTTTCGCCCTGCATCACCAGCAATGACGGTAAGATTAGTAATCAGTATCACAAGCCCATCTTCTCAGCGGTTCGTACCCAACTGGAACGACTCCGAGCGGGATTGACGGATGATTCCTTCGAACTCTTTGATGCCTACCATGAACTGGATGAGAAGTTTGACAAGTCCTACGACTGGTGCCCGTATCTGCAAGTCCTTTGTGTTATCGGCGCGGATCAAAAAGTCTATTCCTGCCAGGACAAAGCGTATACGTCGGAGGG
This sequence comes from Pseudomonadota bacterium, assembly GCA_016845525.1. GTDB lineage: Bacteria > Pseudomonadota > Gammaproteobacteria > Arenicellales > UBA868 > UBA868. The sequence continues at coordinate 7,153 of JAERSQ010000164.1, read as the reverse complement.
ATTGTTGGGCTCTTTGGAGAATCAGTCATTTTCGGAGTTCTGGTTTAATGACAAAGAGAAATTCTTCAGGATCGATCCTCGGCGGGAGTGTCGTCATCACTGTGTGGCGAACAAGAAAAATCAATCGCTCATCGATTATTTCTCCGCAGATCTTGAGCACCTGTTTTTTGTATAGCAGTATTGACCTCAAGACTCTGAGAAGGTGCAGAGATCTGTAAGCAGGAATAGGGAGAAATCTCCTCTGTTGGAAAGGCCCGCTCAGTGCGATTTGGAATCTGCCGGATCGTTCACCAGCCGGAAGAAGAACATTCCGGCAAAAAAGAGCAGCGCGACTGAAAGAATGCCCAGACGCGGACTGCCGGTGAGGTGAACGATGGTGCCCATCATGACCGGTCCAAACACGGCCGCCGCTTTGCCGACCACGTTGTAGAAGCCGAAGAACTCGGCGTTTTTCTCCTGCGGAATAAGGTGGCTGAACATCGATCGGCTGAGAGCCTGGATCCCGCCCTGCACGAGACCGATGACCGCAGCCAGGATATACATCTGTAGTGCAGTCTCCATGAAAAAGGCAAACACCGTGACGCCAACATAGGCCCAGATGCAGATCCAAATCCCGCGTTTTGCACCATAGCGCTCTCCCATCCGGCCGAATACCAAGGCCGCCGGAAAGCCGATGAACTGCACCAGGAGCAAAGCCGTAATCAGGTTGTCCGAGGACAAGCCGATCGACAGGCCAAAGTCGACCGACATGCGTACGATGGTATCGACACCGTCGATGTACAGCCAGTAGGCAAGCAGAAACATCCACGCACCGCGGTACTGCGAAAGGCTAGTGGCAGTATCACGCAAAGCTGCGAACGTGCCTTTGATGTCGACTCCCCGCCGGCCGTTTTCGGGCAGAGGTTCCTCTACATTAAGAAAAAGCGGTATGGAAAACACGGTCCACCAAACTGCCACCGTAATGAACGACCAGCGCACACCAGCGGCTGCATCAGCGAGCCCAAACAGTTCAGGCTTCAAGGTCATCAGCACGTTTATGAGAAAGAGCAGACCGCCTCCGAGGTATCCCAGCGCAAAACCCAGTGCTGAGACCCGATGACGCTGCTCCGAGGGTGAGACGATAATGAGCAGGGAATCGTAAAAGGTGTTCGCGCCCGAAAAACCGACCACCGCGATGGCATAGAGCAGGATCGCAAACGGCCACATGCCAGCCTGTACCAGATAAAGAGAGCCTGTCGCGAGCACGCCCAGACTGGCAAAGGTCGCGAGCATGCGTTTTCGCAATCCGCCGGTGTCGGCCATGGCGCCGAGAATGGGGGCCAGGATGACAATGATCAGGCTTGCGACAGAATTGCCCACCCCGAGATAGAAGGTGCTGTGGGTGAGGGCGACGTCCTGACTCCAGTACTGCTTGAAGAAGATCGGGAAAAATCCCGCCATCACGGTGGTCGCAAAGGCCGAGTTGGCCCAGTCATACAGGGCCCAGGAGACGATGGGTTTGCGATCAGAAGTGTGCGCGGGGCGTTGCATTTGCCGGTGAGGCCCGTGATCCTTTGCAGATACAGACCCTCATGAATTCCCGAAGGGTTCTGAATGCGGTCAGTTTACCCTGCTTTGCCTGACACCGGCCGATGCCCGGAACACGGCTGTCGGCCTGCAGGGTAGAAATGGGCAGGTCGGACAGGAATTTTCACAGGTTTTGGCGCGGCCTGCCCTTAGGCTGACCGGTCGCGTTTTCACCGGAGGCGTTAACACCTCCCGAAGAACAAGGAGTTGGCGCCGCGGGACGCCGGCTCCGCGATGGGTCTTAAGGGCAGGCCCCCGCGGTACTGGGAACCTTGCCGACCAGCAACAGAAATGCCTCGAAAGGCTCCATGTTGTTCATGGCCTCCATTTTGGGGCCTTTGAATTTGAGCTTAAAGCTCATCATGGCCCACATTGGGCCGTAGTCACCGTTTCCCATCTCGATCCAATGGCCGGTCTTGGCATGCATCAGGTAATCAACATCCAGATCGAGGGCGTTCTGCACCGCACCGCCATATACGCAATGCGCTTTAGCACCTTCGTCAGCAATCCGAAGTTCCACGCTGGGGCTGTCAGCGCAGTCAGAGCGGTAGACGTGCAGCAGTTTGTGACCGCGTCCATCGTTGTTGGCGACCCAGCCTGAAGTCGCCAGCCCGTCTGTCAATACGGAGTCGGCATTCCAGGCATCGCAGGCAGCCTTACCCCAATCGGCCGACATCAGTGCCGTGTCGGCACGTGAGACTGGGACAAGCGCCAGGAATATGACGACAACATAACTCAGGGAAAAGAAGGGCTGTTTCATTTCTCTCTCCGTGACTGCATTTGATGCCGCATTACAAAATGCAAAAGTGAATCAAGTGGGTCACTTGCGGCGGGTAAGAAAATGACGATAGCATCCTTGCTTTAGCCGGCGGATCATTAATGCTAATGACGGCATTGACTGTATGGATGCGAGTTGCGTTAGTGCCGATAAAAAAACGTTTCTACAGATATGACGATTGCCAGGTCTTCCCGAACCATCCGCACTGTCAGAGCCTGCGGACCAGAATCGGCCGGTCTCATCTGTAGACCATCGATTGTCTCCGGATGAAGGAAAAGATGTCTGGGACATTCAGCGCCCACCGCTATCGGGTCGCCTGGTACGGCGCGACCATATTTCTCAGTTCCGCAATTCTGCTCGTTATCGAGATCACGGCCGGGCGGCTGATTGCGCCTTATGTGGGTGTTTCGATTTACAGCTGGACTTCCATTATCGGCGTGATTCTTGCGGGTTTATCGCTGGGCAACTGGCTCGGCGGACGCTGGGCCGATCGGGGCGGCAACGAGAAGAGTGCGGGTATCGTACTGGCCCTTGCCGGGATTCTCTGTCTCTTCAGTCTTTTGGCGCTTTCGCTCGTCGCTCCCCTGCTTCAGAACAGCCGGCTCGATCTGGTGAGCGCCAGTTTCCTGTACGTGCTGTCGATGTTTTTTGTGCCTTCGGTATTGATCGGTATCGTGACGCCGTTGCTCACGACGCTTGCATTGCGTCTGGATGAGCGGGCGGGACACATCGTCGGCCGGATGCATGCTCTGGCAGCGCTTGGCAGCATTATCGGCACCTTTCTAACCGGGTATGTACTGATTCAGTACTTCGGATCCAGAAATATCATCCTGGCGTGCGCGCTCGCGCTCTTTGTCTTGGCAGCGCCATTTTTTCAGCGGATGCCGAAAACGCCTGTTGTGGTGCTCCTGGGTATGGCGATGGGGCTTGGCGCGTTAATCGAAGCGCGCGGCGGCTGGGTGAATCCGTGCGACCGGGAGAGCAATTATTTCTGCTTGCGGGTGGTGGACGCCTCGCACGAGGCGCCTTTCGGCAAAGCCAAGGCGCTGATACTCGACCACCTGCTGCACAGTATCAACCATGAAAGCGAGCCCGGTATGCTGCTATCGCCTTATGTGCACCTCATGGATGAACTGGTGCTGGATCACTTTGGTGCCGATGCGGTCAATGAGCTGGATTACTTTTTTGCCGGGGGCGGTGCGTATACCCAGCCCCGGGCTATTCAAGCGTTAAGCCCGGGCGCCAAAGTGACCGTAGCCGAGATTGACAGTGCGGTAACACAGTTGGCGGTGGATGAGCTTTTCGTCTCGATCGACGATATGCACGTTTTTCATCACGACGCGCGTACCGTGCTTGAGCGGCTCAAAGACGCCCGCTTTGACGTTGTCGTGACCGACGCCTTTCATGATATCGCTGTGCCTTACCATCTGGTTACGCAGGAGTTTGCGCAGCTCGTCAAGTCAAGGATGGCCGCAGGCGGGCTTTTTGTCACAAACGTGGTGGACGCATTTCCCGATCCGAAGATGGTCAAAAGCCTGACCAAGACGCTGAAGGCGGAGTTTGATCATGTGGACATCTGGGTGGACGATATCCCGCAGCGCCCCCGGCGGATGACCTATGTCGTCTCGGCCAGCAGCAGGGAGATCCGGGATGATGTGCTGGATGCGCGCCGGGGGTTTGAGCGGCGCTGGTACCGGATCAATGTGCCGCTGATGTCAGTTGGCACCCCGATGGATGAATTGCCGATCTTTACAGATGATTTCGTGCCGGTTGAGCGGATGATTTCCAGCCTCCTGCTTACACCGGAAGGGTTGTAATCAGTATCAGGCCAGGTGTGTAACCCTTAGGCCTTTAGCGCAAGCCCCTCATCTTTCCAGCGCAGAATCCCGCCGGCGACACTGGCGACTTGCTCAAACCCTGCATTGCGCAGGATACCTGCCGCCATCGCCGAGCGTCGGCCGGAGCGGCAGATCGCCAGAACCGGTTTGTCTCTCGGGATCTCTGTCAGGCGGTCGCGCAGTTGGCCCAGGGGAATACCGGCATCTGCCATCGTGGTCTCACCGGGAATGCATTCCTCGGGTTCGCGCACATCCAGCAGATAGACCTGTGCAAGATGCTCGGCTGTCCAGGCAGGCTCGACTTCCATTACGCCGGCAAACGTCAGGGTCACCGGTGCCCATGCCGGCTCGGCAGGCAGATTGCCGTCCTCAGGCTTGCCGCTGACCATATTGGCAGGCAACGCGATATCGATGTGTTTGGGATGGGGGAGTTGCATCGCATCCATATAGCCGACAAAGTCTCCCTTGTTGGCGCCGCCGCCAATTCTGGCATTAAAGGCCTTTTCCTCGGCAACAGAACTCACGGTTCGGCCGCTGTAGTCATGGCCGGGATAAATCAGGCACGCGTCAGGCAAGGACAGAATCTGCTCGCTGATGGAGTCATAAAGCATGCCGGCATTGCCCTGCTGGAAGTCAGCGCGGCCGCAGCCCCGGATCAACAGCGCGTCGCCGGTGAAGGCGCGGGCCTGGTCTTCTGTCACGTACGTCAGGCAGCCGTTTGTGTGTCCCGGCGTGGCCCGAACCTCGAGCGAATGCCGCCCGAATGAAATCACATCGCGGTGCTCAAGTCCAACATCCACGTTGGCCGCGCCGATCACTTTGGCCGCACCGATCGTGCACCCCGTCTTTTGTTTCATCAGCCAGGCACCGGTGACATGATCCGCGTGGCAATGCGTATCGATAGCGTACAGAAGCTTGAGGTCCAGTTCCCGAATGAGAGCGAGATCCCGAGCGCTTTGCTCGAAAACGGAATCGATAATGATGGCCTCGCGCGAACGCTCATCAGCAAGGAGGTACGTGTACGTCGAGGACGCGTTGTCGAAAAGCTGACGGAAGATCATCTCAAAAAGACTCCGGTGCGCAAGGGTCGCTGCACGAAAAAATTGGGTTTAGGCGCAGCGTTCAAAAGTGCTGTATGCGCCAATGTTCCGACAGTCACGGTGACCCATCTGCGAGAGTTTCTGGCGCGCCATTTCACTACGCTGACCACTGCGGCAATACAGGAGCAGGGTCCGATCAAAATCCAGCCGTTCGAGCGCTGTCTCGATTTCGTCCAGGGGAAGATTAATCGCGCCCGGCAGCATACCTTGGGCGCACTCGGCGGCGCTGCGGACATCAATCAGTTGTGCGCCTTCCTGGATTGCGCGGGAAAGTTGGACACAGGGTGTGTAAGTGTCTGAAAGCATATGTTTTCTTCTCCAGTCCGATTGAAATTCTAATGAGGGATTATTAATTAGTAAATTATTAAAAACTAATATAAGGTATGAAACGATATCTGTCAACGGCGCTCATCGGCCTGAACTTGACCGGCCAGTGACAAAATGAAAACCTCGCGAGCCATAACCATCTAGTCATGTATTTTCCAACATGAGAGGCGGCTTACCCACCAATACCCGTATTGTTGTGATCGGCGGCGGCGTCATCGGCGCCAGCGTCGCCTGGCATCTGACCCGCCTTGGGTGTCCGGACGTCGTGGTGCTGGAACGGGGCCAGATCGGCTGCGGCACGACCTGGCATTCCGCCGGCAATATCGTCCGAATGAGTACCGATCCTGTCGCTGTGGAGATTTATGCCCAAAGCGCCAGTGTGGTCGCTGAACTCGACCAGCGGCATACCATTGGATGGCGGCCGTGCGGCAGGGTCATGCTCGCGCGTACCCAAGAGCGTTTTCAGGAATTCGAGACGATTATCCGGACCCTGCAGAGGCAAGGTACACCGGTGGAATCGATCTCCCCGGCAGAGGTGCAGGCAAAGCTGCCGCTGATGAATACCGACGATCTGGTGGGGGCCTTATGGAGTCCGGGTGACGGCCGGGTTGACCCTACTGCACTGACCGCCGCGTACTGCCGTGAGGCGAAGCAGAACGGAGCCCGGTTTTTTGAGGGCGTTGAAGTTAAACAGGCGTTGACTGAAAAAGGCGCGGTTTCCGGCGTTGAGACCGATCAGGGGCAGATCAAATGCGAAGTCGTTGTGAACTGTGCAGGTATGTGGGCGCGCGATTTGGGGCTTAGAAACCATATCGACATCCCGCTTTATGCCGTAGAACATTTTTATGCCCTGACAGAGACCTTGGATGACACCTATCCTCAAATGCCGACGTTCAGGGATCCGGACGGCCTGATCTATGGTCGCGAAGAAGTCGGCGGGTTGCTCGTCGGCTGCTTTGATCGCGAGGCCTTGCCGGTGCGCCTGAGTGATCTGCCAACACCGTTTGAATTCGGGCTGCTGAACGAGAACTGGGATCAGTTCCTGCCTTATATGGAGCAGGCGATTCACCGGATTCCAGCGCTTGCCGATTGCGGGGTCCGGACTTTGGTCAATGGGCCTGAGTCATTCACGCCGGATGCTGAAGCACATCTCGATGAAGCGCCCGGGCTCAAGAACTATTTTGTGCTGGCCGGACTAAGTTCCTCTGGAGTGACGCGCTCTGGTGGCATGGGCGGGGCGCTGGCGCGGTGGATTGTTGAGGGTGATCCCGGCATGGACCTAAGTCGCTACAGTCTCAAACGGTTTGGACCAGAGCACAATGAAGAGAGTTTTTTACGCCAGCAGGTCCGGGATATGCCGAGTGCTCACTTCGGACTTGAGCGTTGATGGATTAAGGCGCTGTTTATAGTCCGAGAATATCAACTGCGTTGGCGCCGATGATGCGCTCTTTTTGTTCCTGCGAGAGCAGGGGCAGGCTGAATACGCGTTCGATGGAATGATCGAGGTCGTACCAGGGAAAGTCCGAACCCATCATCACTCTCTC
>JAERSQ010000163.1 GCA_016845525.1 Pseudomonadota bacterium | reverse complement strand
CGGCATCGACCACGTCAGTCCATAGAGGGTGACCTGCCGACGTTGCGACTGCCCCGGGGCCGAGGAGGATCTCTCGCTGCCGCTCAAGTCGGTCTACCGTTCAAAGTCACAGGACTGCCGCTGAAAAAGAAAAACCGGCCCCGCGGGGCCGGTTTCGGTTTGGACCCGATTACGCGTTCTTGTATTCAGACCAGAAATCGTTCCAGTCTTCGAGCGATTGCTGGACCGGAGTCTGTCTGAAATGGATACGTCCTTCGCGCAGATCATCGATGCAGTTGTGCCCATCAAATGTCATGCGCTGACGCTTGGCCTCTTCCGGGTTGGCTTCGTTAATCGCGGTCCAACCGGACTTGTACGGTGACATGCCGGGATAGGCCGCCATCTGAATCGAGCGGACCTGACCCTTGGGAGACGTGATGTAGCGGATAAATTCCTTGGCGAGATCCTGTTTCTTCGAGCCTTTGCCGATGGAATAGGACTCCGTCCACTGGATGCCGCCTTGCTTGGGAATAACGGAATCGACCGGGGAGCCATCCTTGCGGACCACGCCCGTGATCCAGTCGCCGATGCCGCACATGGCGTAAATCTCGCCGTTCTTCAGCGAAGCAAACGTACCGCCGTAGTCGAAGTAGCCGCCCACCTGAGGTTTCAGAGAGAGGGTCGTCTCCTGAAGCTGGGACCATTGGGAAGAGTTGATGTCGAATGGTGAGGGGCTGTCGTTGCCGTCGCGGAGGCTAAGACACCCCAGATTGGGCAGATGCCAGTCAAAATGTCCCACTTTCCCTTTCAGTTTGGAGTCCCAGAGGATGTTGTAATCAGACGCCTCTTCAGCGCTGATGATATCGGTGTTGAAAGATACGCCAAGGTAGCCGAAGCGCACGATCACCGAGTACAGCGTGTCACCCATCCAGTGCGCATCAAAATGGGAATACTCATCGAACAGATCGCCCATGTTGTACTCGTTAGGATCCATCGGCTCGATATAGCCTGCTTCCTTAAGCAGTTTCACGAACTCACCATCGGACAGCACGAGATCGTAGGTACCCGGAGGTGACTGGGAGATCAGGGCAAGCATGTTGTCCCCGCCCGCGTAATACTTTGCCTTGATCTTGACGTTGTGCATGGCCTCGAACTCTTCCACCATGTCAGGTTCGCCGTGCCCGTACCAGGCGATCATGTTGAGTTCAGTCGCAGCGTTGGCGCGCGGCGGCACCAGGATCAGGGGCACGCTGAGTGCGCTTGCTGCGGTAACAGCGCCCGCACCTTTAATAATCTTGCGCCGGCCTGGATCGGGTTGCGCTATCTTTGTTTCGGATGTTTCAGATGTGCCTGAAAGATGCCTGTCCTTTTTGGTGTCCGTCATCGAATCTCCTCCGAGAGTGAGTGTGCTGGGGCAATGCAATTTTTAAACTGTTTTAGTGGCTCTTTGTAGAGGCCGCAACGTCAGAGATTATCACTGTAGAGAGGGCTCGGATATATTTAGACGCGCAGTCAAGGACGGTGGACCAGTGTCCTGGCGCAGCAGATGGCGCACCGGGCTAATGAAGGAATAAAATCAGGATATGAATCGAGGAGAATTCTGTAAATATTTCAAAACCATGGGGCCGGTTGTTCTTCCGGTTATTCATGTTCTTGACCTTGGGCAGGCGAAGCACAACCTGGCAACGGTAGCCAGGTGCGGCGCCCCCGGAGTCTTCCTGATCAATCACGATTTTGAGATCAGCCTGTTCCTGCCGATCATTGAAGCATGTCGTCGTGCGTATCCGGACCTATGGCTTGGGGTCAATTTCCTGGGAGTCAGCGGAGCAAAAGCGTTTCCCATCCTCAGCGAATTAGCTGAGAAGGGAATTGCGGTCGATGCCTATTGGGCAGATGACGCGCGGATCGATGAGCGGCAAAAAGAGCAGGCCGAAGCTGACTCGATAGCCGCGATCCGGGAGTCCTGCCGCTGGGAAGGTATGTATTTCGGCGGTACTGCGTTCAAGAAACAGCGGACCGTTGAGCCGTCGAAGTATCATGAGGCGGCGAGTTTGGCGACTGGCTACATGGATGTAGTGACGACTTCCGGGATAGCGACCGGCAAGTCTGCAGAGATTGAAAAGATCAGAATATTTCGTGAGGGGGTCAAGAATCATGCGCTTGCGATTGCCTCAGGAATAACGCCTGAGAACGTGGGCGACTACATGGATGTGGCGGATGCGTTCCTGGTTGCGACGGGGATCAACTATCCCGGGGATTTTTATAACCTGGATCCGCATCGGTTGCGTCGACTGCTCGAGCGAACGCGCCACTATGCCGCACGTCGACGGATTGACCAAGAAGATGCCCCCGCCCGTCGCGAGAATGCTGATTGGTATCTGAAGCACATGGCACCCAACATCAAGGATCCGAAGATGGCATGGCTCGATCCTTCATCGGCGTATGTCAATGCGAGCGCCTTTCATGCGATGCTGGACGATCTATGCGAACCCTATATCAACGTGCGGGTTGATGTGGTCGCAGGCATCGATGCCGCCGGGTACGTGCTTGGCGCCGCGATTGCTGAGAGACTCGGAACGGGGTTTCTGACGGTTCGAAAGGCCGGCAAACTTCCCGTCCCCGCCGACCAAGTTTCGTTTGTGAACTACACCGAGCGCACCCAGCACATGGAGCTTCGGAAGCCGGCTTTCCGAAAGGGAGCGCGTGTCCTGTTGGTTGATCAGTGGGTCGAGACCGGGGGCACGATGGGAGCCGCGATAGAACTCGTGGAGGGCCAGGGAGGAGAAGTAGCCGGCATCGCCACGATTTGTATAGAGGACACGCCGGCGGGAAAGGCGTTGCGGGAGCGCTATCTCTGCGCGACCTCTGTGGCTCCGGGATCAGATCTGCAAAGCCAATGCAATCGAAAATTTTTGGACTATTTTAAGAACTTCGATTGGGATGTCATCCTGCCTTAAGCAGCCATGGAGGTCTGAACATCACATTATCCGCCGATGGCTTCACCGATTAACACGCCAACCGTTTTCATCTGCTTGGGATCAAAGGGCTGACTCA
>JAERSQ010000162.1 GCA_016845525.1 Pseudomonadota bacterium | reverse complement strand
CCTGTAGCGTCGCGCCGCACCGTGCAAACCCGCCACGTGTACACTGACCGCTATCGAGAGACCGTAGATCAAGACTGAATCCCTGCCGCAGTACGGCAACCGCATTCGCCCCTTGGACGGAAAACCCCTGAAAGTGATCGGTCACCACAGTGACAGCTGCGTGTTCGCCCGATACGGCTTCTGAAAGTCTGTGAAAGAGTTCATCCTCATTTTTCAATGCTGTCCTGACCCACCAGTGATCTGAGGCGAGGCTGAGCACTGAAAACGCCTCATTGATTACTGCTGTATGTGCTGCCTTGGGAAAGGTCACATCAAGTGCGGCCTCCCAGTTGGCAGTCACCGAGGTTTCGCCACGAAGATTGATCAGCGCATAATCTTTCAAAGCCGAGACTGCCACCCGATAACTCATCCGCGCATCCTCTCGCCTTTCGGATCGTAGAAAACGGGCTCAGTGACAGTTGCCACGCAACTGTTTTCCAGACCCGAAATCACCACCCTTTCGCCATGACGCCTCTGTCCGTCCTTCAATAAAGCCAGGGCGATTGTCCTTTTGAGTGTCGGACTGAAACAGGCCGCCGTGACGTGCCCTTGAAATCCCGAGCGGGAGTTGCTGCCCTGCGCCGGAAGCAGCGCCGAACCATCGGCGACGAGTGCCTGTTCATCGTCCGGAAGCAGGCCTACCACGTGTTGACGCTCCCCACCCAGCTTGATATCTCGCAGCAGGCTGCGTTTACCGATGAAGTCCGGTTTGGTCATGTCAACGATCCAGCCCATTCCGGCATCGAAGGGATTCGTAATGTTGTCACCCTCATGCCCAGGAGAGATAAATCCTTTTTCAATGCGCAATACCCCGCTTGTCTCAGAACCCACAGGAGTAATGTCGAACTCTTTGCCCGCCTCCATCAGAATCTTCCACAGTTTCAACGCAGAGCGTCTTGCTACGTTAACCTCAAAGCTGAGTTCTCCGGTATAACTTACGCGCGCCACGCGGACGTTTATCCCTTCAAGCGTTCCGTCGCGAAAATCAAGAAATTGAAAGGTTGGATCAAGCGAGATATCACTCTCCAGTTTGCCCAACACCGCGCGCGCCAAAGGTCCGCACACACACATCGTAGACCACGCTGCAGAAACATTGACCAGATACACCTTGAGATCGGTCCATTCGGTTTGAAGCAGTCGATCAATATGAGCGTACACCGCTCCCGCGGCACCGGTTCCACAAGACATCAGATAACGGTTCTCGTCGACACGAAAAGTGACACCATCGTCAAACAGGCGTCCGTCTTCGCGCAGCATGAGACCAAAACGGCCACGACCCACAGGAAGATTGTCAAACCGATTGGTGTACAGCCGATTCAGGAGTTCTCCCGTGTCCGGTCCCTGCAGTTCGAAGGTCCCAAGTGGGGTCCCATCGTAAATCCCACATGAAGTTCGCACCGCTGTCGCTTCCCGGGCAACGGCGTCCTCCATCGTCTCGCCCGGCCGGGGAAAGAAAAACGGCCTTCGAAAGTTGGCGCCCGCCTCATCCATGGCGGCTCCGTTTTCGATATTCCATGCCGTAATAGGCGTGGTTCTCGCCGGAATAATCAGGGGCCCACGTTCACTGCCGCCTATGGCGCCGAAACTCACCGGGGCAAATGGCGGTCGAAAGGTAGTAGTCCCTACCGATGCCTGCTTCTCCCCCAACTCCCGAGAAACAAGCCCAATGACGTTGGGATTACCGATTTTTCCTTGATCCACCGCCATCCCCGCAGTCGTATAGCGCTTCACATGTTCTATGGATTGGAAGTTCTCCCGCACCGCAAGCGCGATGTCCGCAGTCGTCACGTCATTTTGAAAGTCAACGAATGCCTTGCCCTTGAGCCCTTTCTTAGGCCAGATTTGATGGATTCGGTAGGCAACCTCATCCTCTGCTCCCGGTGCAGTCGACGTGCTCGACGCCGGATTGCCTGCGCTTTCACCAAACAATGAATTCGCAACATCGGTGGCTTCCTTCAATCCCTCAGCCAATGAGAAGGTTCCATTGGCGCCGCCGACTGGATATGCCGCCTGCGCCCGTTCGCCCGGAACAAAGGCAGCAGAGGCTTGCTCAAAACGCGAACGCCCACCCGCGTGAGAATAAAGGTGAATTAGCGGGTTCCAACCCCCCGAATGACAAACAAGGTCGCAACGGACGGTTTTTGATCCTGCTCCACTCTGATAGGTCACACCCCTTACCCGGGAACGCCCCTGGACTCCCGTAATCCTCGCATCGACTATCACGGGAACCTCTAACTTGCTGGCAAGGCACAGCTCTGCCTCGCTCGGACTCTTTCGCAGATCGAGAATCCCCTGAATTTCAATGCCGGCCGTCTTGAATGCATCCAGATGCACATACGGCGTTGAATTGTTCGTATAGATCAGCACTTTTTTCCCTGGAACCGCTGCAAACCTTCGAATATATCGAGCTGCGGCGTCGGCCAGCATTACCCCCGGCCGATCATTTCCCGGAAAAATCAAAGGCCGCTCTACAGCACCGGTGGCAATGATCACTTTCTTGGCGCGGATATGCCACAACCGCTCTTTCAACCATGACTCCGCCGG
>JAERSQ010000161.1 GCA_016845525.1 Pseudomonadota bacterium | reverse complement strand
GCGAGCACGCCCGGCCCCAGAACCGAAAGCGCGGCAGCCTGGCTGTCCACAGCCGTTTGATACGCCGCTTCCTGAGAACGGTCACCGACGTCACCAATCCAGAAGGTGCGATCGAATCCCAGTTTGAATCGGTGAAAATCGGTCATGCCACAAAAGCATAAAAAGACCGGCTCACCGTATTTGAGCGCTTTGGTGCTCGCCCGGTGATGGGTCATCGTGATCTCCTGCCCGGAAGCAAGAATCTGCATGAAGTGAATGCTGGGAGACATTTGCGAGCCTGCGTAATGGGTTCGCAGCAATTCAGCAGCCTTGTGGGTTCCGGCAGTGGTGGCCGCGAGCGCGACTTCGTACTCGGCGACCCCTTCCTTGATGGCGCTGCGGCCCGCTTCCATCATGGCGATCCCCACCTCGCCTGCATGCCGGGCAATCTTGAGTTCTTCCGGCGATTTAATCATCCGCATTTCGGAAACGATCGGTGTGAGATCGCGATAGCGTTTTGGCTCAACAATTGAGTCGATAAACGTGCGCACGGGCGGCGGGATAAGATCAGGTTCTATCCCGATTACAGCTGTTGTTCCCAAGAGGCCGGGTAGGGCTTCTCGCCATTCAGCACCCATACCGTCATTCCAGAGTTCGATTCGGTCGACCACAGCGAGAGACTCGGCGAGAGACTGCTCCATGGTGGGGGTAATCAGCACTGTTTCACCCTCTGCTGAAACCACCAGCAGAGTCGGGCGCCCGAAGTCCATGTGCAGATAGCCGTAGTAGCCACTGTAGTAGTAGACGCTGTCGTCGTCGGTGATGACCGCGGTATCAATGCCGGCGTCTGTCAGTTGCTCTTTGAGTTTGGATATTCGATGCAAGAACATTAAAGGATGCGTTCAGATGGATTCAGGCCCTATGTGGAGCCTACCATTTTAGATCGGGTTCGAGTAAGCCAAACTCCTGATTGATGACCATGGGCAGCGCGAGGTAAAAAGGGCAAACCCCGCATTGATTTCCCCATTCGTGCCGGCACTGAGATCGGGCCCAGCCGGTGTGGGTTAGGTGCGAGGTCAGGCGACATCGTTTGGCTGGCTGAAAATATTCACGCGGCATCGTTCTCCGGCAACGCGCGGCAAACCTTGATCTGGCTCAGGGAGCCGTCGACTGATTCTGGTGTATTGTGAGGGCGACTTTGGCAAGTGATCTCATTGCCAGTAAAACGATTTTGATCTGATCACAGACCAGGAACGACCGCATCATGGCACCCGCTGGCGACTTCAAGGATAGGGTCGTTTTGCAGACCGGATTCAGGCTCTTCTTTCTCGGCGCTGCCTGGTTTGCCCTGACTTTTATGGTTATATGGGGCGCCATCTACTTTTTTCATCTGAATCTTCCATTGGGAACATTGACACTTTCCCAGTGGCACGCCCATGAACTGATCTATGGGTATGCCGGAGCAGTAATTGCAGGTTTTGTGTTGACTGCGGTAGCGAGATGGGCCCGCCGCAACACCCTGACAGGTCTACCCCTTCTTGGACTCTTTCTGGTTTGGGCCTTGGCCCGCGTCGGCGGATTTTGGGGCGGCCGGTTTGCTGACGTTGCGGCTCTGCTTGATCTACTGTTCTGGGTCGGCTTGCTTCTTGCGGTTGGCCGGCCCATAGTAGCGGCCAGACAATGGCGACAACTGGCGGTACTGGCCAAACTGGCGTTGTTAACTGTCGGGCAGGGAATTTTTTATATCTCCATCCTCGACGGGTCGGAACCATCACTTCGATTGGCAATCTACCTCGGATTGTTTGGTATTGTTGGCCTGGTTCTGATGATACTGCGGCGGGTGTTTCCGGTATTTGCTCAGGCCGCCTTGGGGACCGCATCGCCTCCGCCATGCCCCGCCTGGATTGATCGCCTAAGTATGGTGGGATTTCTGGCGTTCTTGGTGTTGTTTTTGCTAGATCTTCAGTGGCTTTACGTGGCTGTCGCTGCTGCGGCTATGGCGTCAGTGTTAATCGTCCGGCTTTGGTTGTGGCACATACGCGCTTTCTGGTCGATTCCGCTGCTTTGGGCTTTGTATGCCAGCCTGATATTCATCACCCTCGGTTTTGTGTTGTTTGCAGCGGTCTATCTATGGCCCCGGCTTTACTATCTGGCTGTGCATGCGATGGCGTTTGGAGGTTTAGGCTTGGTGACCTTTGCCATGATGGCCCGGATATCTCTTGGGCACACCGGTCGAGATGTTCGCGCCTCCAGAGTGCTGCTTGGGGTGGCTCTAAGTTGTATGGTGGCCGGTGTGTTAGCGCGGGTGCTGCTGCCCTTAGCTTGGCCTCAACACATGTACTTTGAGTTGGCATCAAGTCTGTTGTTGTGGAGCGTGGCTTTTGTATTATTTCTGTGGATTTACACACCAATGCTGATACGGCCGCGTTGCGACGGGCAACCGGGCTAGTCAAGGCTTGCGCGATTCTTTGCCTTAATTCTCTGAGCAGTTTGGGAAAATGTCAGAAGAGGCCATGACGTTATCTTTTGGTTTTTAGGTGCTTTGGAATGAAAATGATGAGTCAGCTCAACTATTTCTTGAGAGCCGTCTTGAGATCAAAATCTGCTGCTGAGAGGGATGCCCGACTGATGACACGACCGTCTGACAGCGCTTTGCGGCAAAGGGCGTGATAGGCCGGCCAGTTTATCGTCTCCAGAGCGCAAAGATTGTCTTCAGAGTCGAAACAGAATGCAGCCGCCTGGGGGGACTGGGCTCCCTCAATCGTGACGACTTCATTTGCGTTCTGGCTGACCCCCGCCATTTGTAGTTTTATACTGCCTTGATCAGACCAGAACCATGGTAGCGCTTGATAGGCGGTAGATTCACCTGACAGGGTCTTGGCAAGCACCCGGGCTTGATCATTCGCATTCTGCACAGACTCAAATCTTCGACGGCTGCCTCCAAAATACGGGAAGCAGGCTACATCGCCGATCGCATAGATGTCGGGGGCAGAGGTTTCCAGATGTTGGTCAACGTCGATTCCATTGCTGGTCGAAAGACCAGCGGAGGCTGCCAGTTGAGTGCGGGGTATGCTACCGGCGCCTAACAGCACGAGATCTGCATCAACAAAACCTTTATCCGTTGAAATGCCCTCGGCCGAGATGGAGTCAATCGAAGCAGAGTCGATAATCCTGATGCCGGCAGCCTCGTGAATTTCGCGGATTCTTTGCGCTAACTGTGGAGTGAGGGAGCGGCCGAGAATTTGCGAAGCCGCCTCTATTACCGTGACCTCTTTGCCTGCAGCGGCTGCCGCCGAGGCAATCTCCAGGCCAATAAAGCCGCCGCCGATAACGGCGACCGAGTGGGCACTTTTCAGTTTTTCATAAACCTCTCTGGAATCCTGCAACGAGTAAAGACAAAGTGCGTGTTCAACGCCTGGGATGGGGAGGTGCCTAGGCTCGGATCCTGTCGCAATAATCAGTTTTTCAAAACTGATTGATTTTTTGGAGTCGAGCGTGACCTCTCGGCCGGCCGGATCTATGGATGAAACGGTCTCACCAAGCAAAAGATCAATCTTCTCGTTCTCGTAATAGTCTGCAGCACGCAATAAGGAGAAATCAGCCGGCACTCCCTCAATCGCATACTTTTTTGAATTTGGGGGCCGGTGGTAGGGGAGGTCGTTTTCTGTGCCGATGATGGTGATCGGTCCCGAATGACCCAGATCACGAAGACTGGCCGCACATTGAATAGCGGCATGACCTGTGCCAATAAATACGATAGCGCTCATTAAAGTCAGAATTCCTCAAGAAATTTAGCCAGCGGCGGCGCCACTAATCGCCAAATCGCTCCGGCAAACCAGTATCCCGCCTAAAGAGTGATTCTGGCATTTCGCGCCGGCCACCGTAGACCTATTTAAGGATCCGAGTCTACCAATGACCAATCAAGATGCCGAAGTCTTCCTCAT
>JAERSQ010000160.1 GCA_016845525.1 Pseudomonadota bacterium | reverse complement strand
GGCAGGGTACTTTATTGGAATGTTCCTGTTTCGCCTGGTGGCCGAACCCATTATCGAGTTTTACGACGCTCAGACGGCATTTGATGCCGCCCTGGCGCAGTTTCGGACATACGGCATCTGGATTATCTTTCTCGCTGGATTCACCCCCATACCTTACAAACTGTTTACGATCAGCGCAGGCCTTGCCTCAATGAGTCTATTGCCTTTCGTGGCGGCGTCGCTGGTCGGTCGCGGCGCACGCTTTTTTCTCGTGGCAGGACTCATCTATGCCGGCGGAGAGCGTTTTCAGACGCAACTACGCCGGTACGCAGATGGAATTGGATGGGCCATCGTTGCGATTGCTGTCCTTGGGATCTTATTTTTATATGCCTAAGCAGGAAAACGTGAATCCTTTCAGGCCCGGCGCGGCGTTGTGGATTCTTTGCATTATGGTGTTTGCCGGTTGCGCAGGCCCGCCCGTTGTTCCCGTAAGCGACCTCACGGCTGCACGCTCAACTGACGCTGTTCGGATTGTGCGCGCGGGAGACTCCCTTTACACGATCTCCTGGGAAGCAGGGTTCGATTATCGTGAAGTGGCTCTCTGGAACGACCTGCAGCCGCCCTACCAATTAACGGTCGGACAGGAAATCGTGCTGGGACCGGGGAGTCGCAGCATTCAAAGCGGTGCTGTTACCCAGCCGGTGACGCCGCCCACGTCCGAGCTGGTCGTGAGTGAAGAGCCGATAGCATCTTCTGATTCGACCAAGGAAACGGGCGAGACATCAGGACAGGCCGAAGGCCCCGTTACCGCTCCGAGTGGGGATTTCTGGATTTGGCCCGCCAGAGGAAAACTCCTTTCGCGTTTTGCCCCTGAAGCCGGCAGTAACGGTATCGATATCGCGGGATCCGATGGGAGCCCTATCCGAGCGGCTGCAAAGGGGAAAGTGGTTTATGCCGGCACAGGGCTGAGAGGCTATGGGCTTTTGATCATCATCAAGCACGACGAAACGTTTCTAACCGCGTACGCGCATAATCGGGCAGTCAAGATTAATGAGGGCGACGCTGTACAGGGCGGTCAAATCATCGCTGAGATGGGGCAATCGGGCGCCGATTCTGTCCGGCTGCACTTCGAGATTCGGCGGGATGGCCAGCCTGTCGATCCGCTTCAATACCTGCCGGATTCCTGAGAGCCGGTGCTTACAGGGGCAGGATAATCGCCGCCAAAACCCGGCGATGATCGAGCGTTAGGATGTTGAAAGTGGTGCACGCAGAACGTGAACTCATAAACTCTGCGCTTCGACCATGATCCGCGAGGATTCGGCTTAACGCCGTATCCGGTAAACATTGATTGACTCCTGTCCCGATCATCAGCACGTCGCTGTCCATGAGGCACAAACGCTCCAGATGCGCCGGAGACAACGCGGAGAATTGTTGGACCTCCCAGTCTTCGGCTGTTCCGTCCGGCGCAATGAGAAAACTCTGTGTGAAGGTTTTGCCCCCGACGACAACACCTCTTGGCCCGCAAGAGGCGACAATCGTTTTGCCATCTGAACTTTCGGTTTCGAGTTCCATGCTCCCCTGAGTCTACAACGTCGTTTAGGCAAGCGATTCTGACTTACAAAAAAGGCCGACGTTTGCAATATTGGGATAAAATCCCGGCTGCATCCCCCCGTTCGGGGGTATCTCCGTTGTTACTTGAAGGCGATTAAATTATATGAGACCCGTAAATGTGGGCGTCATCGGTTTGGGCACCGTCGGCGCGGGAACGGTAGATCTACTTGCGCGGAACGGTGCCGAAATCGCTCGTCGGGCCGGACGTGACATCAGGGTCACCCATGCGGCTGTGCGGGACTTGAACCGTGCTCGGGACTGTGCGATAGCGGACATCCATCTCACCAACGATCCTTCCGTCATTGCGGCACACCCGGACGTCGACGTGGTGCTGGAATTGATGGGGGGTGAGGATACAGCCTACGAAGCCGTCTCGACGGCACTCCTGAACGGGAAACACGTCGTGACGGCAAACAAGGCTCTTATCGCCACCAGGGGAAATGAACTCTTCGAACAGGCTTCCCGGGCCGGATTGGTGATTGCATTTGAGGCTGCCGTGGCCGGAGGCATCCCCGTGATTAAAGTGATGAGAGAGAGCCTTGCTGGAAACAGGATTGACGGCTTGGCGGGAATTCTGAACGGGACCTGCAACTTCATCCTGACACAGATCCACGAGCGGGGCATGGACTACGATGCCATTCTGACGGAAGCGCAGCAATTGGGTTATGCCGAAGCCGATCCCTTCTTTGACGTCGGTGGCGTTGACGCGGCTCACAAGCTCACCATTCTCGCTTCAATCGCCTACGGTACCCCTCTCGATTTCAGTGCAGTCCACATCGAGGGGATAGAGCACTTGCGACAGCAGGATGTCATCTATGCTGATGAACTCGGGTACCGGATCAAACACCTCGGTATCGCCCGCTCAGATAGCGGCCATTTGGATCTTCGCGTTCACCCCTGCCTGGTAGAAAAAGATCAGTTGTTGGCGAATGTCTCAGGGGTCATGAATGCTGTGCATATTCACGGGGACGCGGTTGGCGATACGCTCCTGTACGGGGCAGGCGCCGGGGCGCAGCCTACTGCATCAGCCGTCGTTGGAGACCTGGTCGATGTGGTACGGACGTTGACTTCTGACCCAGGTAATCGCGTGCCTCATCTCGCATTCCAGCCTCACCGGTTAGCTCAACTGCCGTTACGCCCGATATCCGAAATTTCGTGCGCCCACTACCTGCGCCTGACCGTGCGTGATGAACCAGGTGTCCTCGCTGACGTTACCCGGATTCTCGGCGAACGGCGTGTCAGCATTCGCGTGATCAGCCAAAAAGGATTTGGCGATGAACATGGTCTTGTCCCGGTCGTCATCGTAACCCATGAAGCACGAGAAGCCGATATTGCAGATGCAGCGAGAGCGATCGAGACCCTTGAAACGAGCGCGGCACCCGTCGTTCGGGTCCGTCTGGAAACCCTGAGCTGAAGCATTGTCGGACCCCGGACAAATGCAACACTCGGCTGAGTCAGGGCTCATTGCCCGATATCGCGATCGCCTCCCGATTCCGGAAAATGCCCTTGCAATCAGTCTTAATGAGGGAGGCACGCCTCTGGTCAGGCTGAATTCGTTATGCGACCCGGATAAGGGAATAGAAGTCTTTGCAAAAGTCGACGGGGCAAATCCCACGGGCTCCTTCAAAGACCGGGGCATGACGGTCGCCTTGACTATGGCCGTCCACGAAGGCAGTGAAGCGGTTATCTGTGCCTCTACGGGAAATACCTCTGCTGCAGCAGCCGCCTATGCGGCCAGAGCAGGAATCAAGGCCTTTGTTGTGATCCCCGATGGAAAGATTGCCATGGGGAAGCTGGCGCAGGCGATGATGCACGGAGCGAAGGTGATACAAATCACCGGTAATTTTGACGACGGTATGGAGATTGTCAAATCAGTGCCGGAGCAGGCGCCTGTTGCCCTGGTCAATTCCGTTAATCCGTACAGGCTGCACGGCCAGAAGACCGCGGCGTTTGAAATCATCGACACGCTCGGAACCGCTCCTGATTACCATTTTCTCCCCGTCGGCAATGCGGGCAATATCAGCGCATACTGGATGGGTTACTCCGAGTACCACAAGATCGGAAACAGTGCGAAGTTACCGATCATGGTGGGATGTCAGGCTTCAGGCGCCGCGCCCTTTGTCTCAGGCGGCCCTATCTCGAAGCCAGAGACCGTCGCAACCGCGATCCGGATCGGGAACCCGCAATCCTGGGATCTCGCGGTGGCGGCACAAGAGGCCTCTGGAGGATGGTTCCTCGCTCGTGACGACCGGACCATCTTGGCGGCTCAACAGTTCTTGGCGCGGGAAGAGGGGATATTCTGCGAGCCCGCATCCGCCGTGTCTGTCGCCGGCTTGCAGTTGGCCATGGAAGAGGGTCGCATCGGGGAGGGCGTCAGCATCGTCTGTACGCTCACTGGACACGGCCTTAAAGATCCGGATACGGCTATTGCGCAAAGCCCTGATCCTGTGCGGGTGGCGCCGACGGTGACGGCGGTCCGCGATGCCATCCTGAATTGAGCGCACTTGTCACCCGAGCCTGTAAATACTGATGTTGAATGGAACCAGCCTGGTCTTTGATATCGAGACAGTCCCCGACGTCGAATTGGGGCGGCGGCTTCACAACCTCGACTCACTTAATGACGATGACGTGGCTCGCGCGATGCGGACCCTGCGAATCCAGAAGACAGGGAAAACGGACTTCCTCGCTCATCCGCATCATCGGATCGTTGCTATTTCTGCCGTGCTGAGAAGCCCGGAAAAACTGCTCGTCTGGTCTTTGGGGTCTGAGGAATCAACTGAACGCGAGCTGCTGGAGCGTTTCTTTGATGGAATCGAAAGATTCAGGCCCGTGTTGATCAGCTGGAACGGAAGCGGCTTTGATCTCCCCGTGATCCACTATCGAGCACTGCGTCATGGGGTTGCGGCACCGACCTACTGGGAAAGCGGCGAGGGCGACCGCGACTTTAAGTTCAATAACTACCTGAACCGCTATCATGCACGTCACCTGGACCTGATGGATATGCTCGCAGGTTACCAGCCCCGAGCATTCAGTTCGCTGGAAGAGGTTGCCATTATGCTTGGACTGCCCGGCAAGATGGGAATGAGTGGGGCACGGGTCTGGGAGTATTTCCAGGCCGGAAAGATTGCGGATATCCGGGCCTACTGTGAAACAGACGTCCTGAACACGTTTCTGGTTTACCTGTATTTTGAGAAAGTTCGCGGCTTGCTTGACGAAGCGGCTTTCTCGCTAGAGATAGAGCGACTCCTGGAATTGCTCCGGACCGCCAACGCAACTCATCTCAAGGAATTTCTGAATCAGTGGCAGGGCGACCCCGGTGGCGCCTAAATCACGGGAACCGTTTGACGCAAAGATTGGGGGATTAAGCCATGACGGTCGGGGCGTCACCCGAGTTGATGGCAAAGTCTGGTTCGTTGAAGGCGCCTTGCCGGGCGAAAAGGTCATAGTCAAGCCGATCCGGGGGAAACGGTCCTACTCACTCGGAATCACTGAAACGATCCTGGATCCTTCTGCTTCTCGGGTTGAACCCCGTTGCGCTGCATTCGGCGTTTGCGGCGGGTGCGCTCTGCAACATCTGGAATATCCCAACCAGCTTGCGTTCAAAAAGGGTTCCGTCATCGAGACATTCGGTGCCGCAGGGGTCCAGGTGCCGCAAGACATCTTACAACTGCAGGCTGAACCCTGGGCCTATCGTCGTCGAGCTCGTCTTGGTGCAAGACTGGTACCAAAAAAGGGCGGAGTTCTGGTCGGATTTCGGGAGCGCAACAAAAGCTTTATCACCCCGCTGACCCATTGCCCGGTCATTCACCCGTCGGTGGACCCGGTTCTGGCAAGAATGCCGCAGCTGATTGGTCAGCTCAGTATCCCGGATCAGGTCCCCCAAATCGAGGTCGCTGCCGGAGAGAATGGCACCGCACTGGTTTTTCGCCATCTTTCGCCCCTCACAGAGTCGGACCTTTCCTTGCTTAAGCAATTTGCCGTCCAGGAAGGACTGCTTATCTATACTCAGTCCAAGGGCCCGGAGACTGTTATTCCGCTAGACGTCAGCGCAACCCCTGAGCTTTTTTATACCCTTAAGGCTTTTGATTTAAAGATTTCGTTTTCCGTGACGCAGTTTGTGCAGGTGAATTCAGCGATCAACGAATTACTCGTTGAAACTGCGGTTGACTGGCTCGCGCCGAACGAGAAAGACGGGGTATTGGATCTTTTCTGCGGGCTGGGGAATTTCTCTTTGGCGCTCGCAAGGCGAGCGGGGCAGGTGCTCGGCGTAGAGGGCGACGAGAGCCTCGTTAGAAAGGCGGAGGAAAATGCCTCAGCGAACGGGATTAACAATGCCCGGTTTCAGGCAAGAGATCTGTTCTCAGACTCGGTCCTGGATTGGGACCCCGGACACTACTCCCAGGTACTGGTCGATCCACCCCGCAGCGGTGCGCTAGACGTCCTAAAAAACATCAGTTCACGCCTGAACCCCGACCGCATTGCTTATGTCTCGTGCAATCCTGCAACGCTGGCACGGGACGCTGCGTACCTGACGGGGTCAGGCGGGTATCGACTGACCAAGCTAGCGGTAGCGGATATGTTCCCGCATACCGCCCACATAGAAAGCGCCGCGCTATTCGAGCGCTCTGCCTAGCCTGGACCCATCGGGACTCGTTTACCCGGTTGTCCCCGTCTTTTCGTTACCGGGATTATCACTAGAATTACTCCCTGACGAGGTATTTCCCCGGGGAGTCGTGGTATTACCCGACACATTACCCGATGTGTTTCCAGAACGGTTGGATTGACTGGGCTGAACCTGTCGATTTCCATTGCGCTGCCCGCCGGAGCGGCCTCTGCCGCCGCGAGAGCGCCGCTGGGAATTCCTGCCCGATTCTGCCTGCGCATTTTCTCCGGTTGCCCGGGATTTTGACTCGGAAGGGCTGTTCTGACCCCGTCCTCGATTGGAATCAGACCCGGCTCTGCGATTCTGACGAGACCGATCGCGCCGGCGATTATCACGGCCGCCCTGCGATTGTCGCTGTGGGGCGGACCGCCCACGCGGGCGCTGGCTCTGACGTCGAGGCCGGCTTTCTGTCTCAGCCTCTTCTTTTTTCCCCGTCAGGCCTGCCCAGAATTTTGACCAAAAGCCCGGGGTTGACGCTTCGACAACCGGTGCCGGGGGAGGGGGCGGGGGTGTATCAAGTTGGTCCAGATTAACCGCCGCACGTCCTTTGCTGCGGCTGAGTGAGTACTCGCCCTGATGATCGGACTCAGAGACAATCTTGATCTTGTGGCTGGCGAGTATGTTCTCGCTTTCATCCAAGTCTTCGCTCTTCAGCCTTTGAATGTTGGATTGCGATCCGTGCAATGCGGGAGAGGGAATAAGTACGATCCGGGTGCCCAGTCGCGCTTCGATCTGGTTTACCTCATGGCGCTTCTCGTTCAAAAGGAACGTCGCGATATCCACGGGCAGCTCGGCAAAAACAGCTTCGGTGTTCTCTTTTAATGCCTCTTCTTCGAGGATTCTCAGAAAGCTCAATGCGGAAGAAGTCACATGGCGAACCTGGCCGGTACCATCACAGAGGCCGCAGACCCGATAGTTCGACTCACTGATCGAACTCCGAAGCCGCTGTCGAGACATCTCCAGAAGACCGAAACGGGAGATATGCCCCATTTGAATTCGGGCCCGATCACTGCGTAAAGCCTCGTCGAGGCGGTTCTCCACGGTTTTCTTGTTCTTGGCCGAAGTCATATCGATAAGGTCGATCACGATCAAGCCGCCAAGATCCCGAATTCGCATTTGCCGAGCCAGTTCATCAACTGCTTCCAGATTAGTCTGGAGCGCCGTCTCCTCGATGTCCGATCCCTTGGTTGCCCGTGCCGAGTTCACGTCAACCGAAATGAGCGCTTCAGTATGGTCAATCACCAACGCCCCACCGGACGATAGCTTGACCGACCGTGCGTATGCGTTCTCGATCTGATGCTCGATTTGAAAGCGTGAAAATAAAGGTGTGGCGTCCTCATAGTGCTTGAGCTTGGCCGAGTTGTGGGGCATGACCTGCGTCATGAAACGGGATGCGCGCTCAAACACGGATCCCTCATCGATCAGTATTTCTTGAATGTCCCCCCGTAAATGGTCGCGCAGGGTCCGGACGATCAGATTACTCTCCTGGTACACCAGAAAAGGGGGTTCCTGGCTATCGGCAGCCTCGGCAATCACTGTCCATAACTGCAGAAGAAAGTCCAGGTCCCACTGAAGCTCTTCGGGACTTTTTCCGATTCCGGCCGTTCGTGCAATCAACGAGTGTTCTGGCGGACATTCCAGGCCAGACATCGCTTCGCGCAGATCAGAGCGTTCCTCCCCATCGATCCGCCTGGAGATGCCGCCCCCTTTGGGGTTGTTAGGCATCAAGACAAGATAACGTCCTGCAAGACTGATAAACGTCGTGAGTGCTGCGCCTTTGGTGCCGCGCTCATCTTTTTCTACCTGTACCAGCAGCTTCTGACCCTCCTCGATGACGTCCTTGATCCGGACCTGAGCCATCGGTGTAGAGGGCGAGAAGTTGCGGAAATGGGATCGGCTGATTTCCTTCAGGGGCAAAAAGCCCTGGCGCTCGGCGCCATAGTCCACAAAGGCCGCCTCGAGACTGGGTTCAACACGGGTAACACGACCTTGGTAGATATTTCCTTTACGCTGCGCGTTACTTGAGGACTCAATGTCGAGATCGAGCAATTTCTGGCCATCGACGATAGCAACCCGCAATTCTTCAGGGTGGGTTGCATTAAAAAGCATTCTTTTCATTATATTTTCCGTATGCGTCGGTCCCGCCTGCAGACACCGCCAGGGCGGTTGGCCTTCGGCAGCGACCGACAGATTAATTTTTCCGCTCTGGAGGAAACACACAGATGCGAGCGATACGGATTAGACGAACACCAGGAGGGGGCAGAGGTATACGAGTCTGCCTTGGGTAGATCGATACCGATCTTAGCAGCAGGATCGGAGTGTACCGACCTTTGCTGACACTCCGGGACAACGGGAGATTTTCCTTAACCTTGGACAGTGGGCCGGTTCTTCGCAGAACAACCCGCTGTTGGCAGTCCACACGACTATATGCGGACGGTATCCTGTTCGTCACGGCACCTAATTTTGATCAGGTGCCCTCCGTATCGGGGCGCATATGAAAGGGACGGTCATAACGCGCTGGATGCGCTCCTTATTTACTTGGGGTAAGGTTCCCTGGGATTGCGTTTTGGCATCCCGTACCGACTGTCCCGGCGCCGCTTGCGGCAGCGCTCGACCTCAATGGTCTGCGGTTTTCCCGACAGGGCGAAGGCAGTCTATCTAAAAACATACGGTTTTACAAATATTTATTGCCCCAATTTGATCTTTTGGACGCACCCGAAAAACCCAAGGTTCGCATTCGGCTGGTTCTTGACACTGAATCAGGGCAAAGACTCGACAATTTTCTGATTCGGGAACTGAAGGGGGTCCCCAAAAGCCATATTTACCGGATCATTCGAGATGGGCAAATCAGAATCAACGGCGGACGTTCGCGCGCGGCGACCAAATTAAGTTCCGGAGACCAGATACGGATTCCCCCGTTAAGGGTATCCGGATCAGGCGAGACTCGAAAGGATTCACGGGATCGACGATTTGAACTCAATACCCTTTTTGAAGACAAAGATCTCCTGATTATCGATAAACCCCCGGGTATTGCGGTTCACGGTGGGACGGGTCAGCGGATCAGCGTGATTCAGCAGTTGCGCATAAATTGGCCCGGCTACCTCGAATTGGTTCACAGGCTTGACAAGGAGACTTCCGGAATCCTGGTCCTTGCGAAAAACCGGGAAACTCTACTGGGAATGCATTCACAGCTTCAGGGGTCTGACTCCCGCCAGAGAATAAAGAAAATCTATCAGACGCTTCTCTGTGGGCGCTGGCGGGGAGGAACTCGAACCATCAGCGAGCCTCTTGAAACGATCCGGCGAAACGCAGGAGAAAAACGATCCAGGGTTGCCAAAACAGGACGGGTCGCTCAAAGCCTGTTCTCACCGTTGGAACTTTTCCCGGCTTTCTCCCTGATGGAGGTCGAACTTTGCACCGGCCGCCTTCACCAGATTCGAGTCCACGCAAACGCTCAGGGAATGCCGGTCGCCGGGGATAAGATCTATGGAGACAAAGAAAGAAATAGAGACCTGCGAAAACTTGGACTTCATCGACAGTTTCTACACGCGTCGAAATTATCGTTCTCCCATCCCCGTACCGCGAAAGTCATTCACGTGAACTCAGACATTCCAGAGGCGCTCATGTCAGTATTATCCGAACTTCGTCAACAAGCCGAAAATGACCTCCACTGAAATCGTCCCCAAATCCTTTCTCTGTCGCTCAGAAGAGTTGGACGTCGGAGGCCTGGGTTTCAGATTCGAAGTGCAAAAAGAGGGGCAGAACCAGCCTGCGTTCATCGTGCGCTCAGCTTCAGGTATCTCTGCCTTTCTGAATCGATGCGGCCATCGGGATCTGGAACTGGATTGGTCGCCCGGGGAGTTCTTTGACCTGGATTCCCGACTCCTGATCTGTGCAACCCACGGCGCACTTTACGATCCGCATTCAGGGGCTTGTAAAGGCGGGCCCTGCAACGGAGTCGGGCTTGCTCCTCTGGCGGTAGTCGAAGAGGAAGGTGTGGTCTATCTGACAGACGTGATTTACAGTCTGGTATCGAGTACGTCATGACACGACTGAGAAACCGCATACCTTATGAATGAATCCAATAGCCCGCCGGAGGACGCTCCGGAGTCCGAAATGAATTCACCGCGTCCCACCGAATTGGAGCGGCTTGTCGGAATCCTGACCCGGGAGCTTCGTAAAGACCGGAGACGCCGTCGCTGGTTCCGAGTCTGGACGCTTGTTGCCTTATTGGTGCTAGCGGGCAGCGGTATGGGCTGGCTCCTGATCGCTCCTAAGGATCAGCCACTGCACTATACGGCCGTCATCGAGATCTCCGGCCTGATTGGCCTTGATCAGGAAAATATGGCGCAGGATCTGGAATCAAGCTTTGAAGAGGCATTCAACGCAGAGGGTGCTGCAGGCGTTGTCGCCCTGATAAACAGCCCAGGCGGCAGTCCTGTTCAGTCAGGGCAGGTCTACCGGACCCTTCGCGGGCTGAAGCAGGCGCATCCTCAGATTCCATTGATCGCAGTGATTTCGGATATTGGTGCATCCGGAGCCTACTACATTGCTGCCGCAGCGGATGAGATCTATGTTGATCCGGCCAGCATTGTCGGCTCAATTGGCGTTGTCTCCGGCGGCTTCGGGTTCGTTGAGACACTCAGAAAACTTGGTATGGAGCGGCGCCTGGTCACGGCGGGTGAGCGTAAAGCGATGCTCGATCCATTTTCCCCAACCGACCCGCAAGAAGAGGAAATACTCCAAGGCATTCTTGATGACATCCATGCTCAGTTCATTGCTGCCGTCCAGCAGGGCAGAGGCGGTCGACTGAAAGAAGATCCCGATTTATTTTCCGGGCGCGTTTGGAGCGGCAGGGAGGCCGTTAACCTGGGACTGGCAGACGGCACTGCAACCCTGACGGAGGTGGCCGATCAAATTCTGGAGGCGCCGATCATTATTGACTTCTCGGTCCAGCAAGATTGGCGGTCCGCTGTCTTTGAACAACTCGGCGTCAATATCGTAAACGCGCTGGGTCTTTCAGCCATGCAGATTCGCTGATACACCAGAACCCAGGACATCAATACCTTCGGCGTTGAGCATCTCCACAAGCGAGATGAGGGGCAGGCCGATCAACGCTGTTGGATCGGGCCCGCTGAGATCATTCAACAACGCGATACCCAGACTCTCTGCCCGGAGACTGCCGCAACACCCATACGGCTCATCCAGATCCAGGTATTGCTCAATCTGCGCCAATGAGAGATCGCGGTAGCGCACACGGTACGGAATGACATCCTGCTGGGCCGCTCCCGTAGCAGCGTTTATCAGAGCGAGGCCCGTATAAAGGCTTAGCTCTCGGCCGGACGACAAGGTGAGCTGTCGAATTGCGTCTGCTCGGTCACGGGGCTTGCCCAGAATCTCGTCTCCGAGAACGGCAACCTGATCAGAGCCGACAACCAGACCGCTTGGCAGTGTCGCCGCTACCGCACTCGCTTTTTCTGTGGATAACCGGCGGGCCAGCTCTTGGCCTGCCTCGCCTGGATGGGCCGTCTCATCAACGCCTGGCGCAACAACGCTAAATTTCATACCCAGCCTTTCGAGCAATTCCTTGCGAAATGGTGAGGTTGAGGCGAGAGTCAGAGTCGGGTTGGGCTGAATTTTTGACATGAAAACACCGAAACCACTAGAATTAGAGGGTTGCGATAGAAGCGTTCGGCTTCTACTCATCCCTTCCACTGTTAAAAAGGTTCGGCTATTTTAGGCCGATTGAGCACTTTTTCGAACTCGCGAGTACAAACATGG
Organism: Pseudomonadota bacterium; assembly: GCA_016845525.1. Lineage (GTDB taxonomy): Bacteria > Pseudomonadota > Gammaproteobacteria > Arenicellales > UBA868 > UBA868. The sequence continues at coordinate 11,809 of JAERSQ010000160.1, read as the reverse complement.
CCGTACAGCAAAACAAAAAGACGCCTTCGAAGCGCGGAATGCGCCGATCACACGACGGCCTCGATAAGGCAACCTTATCCACCGACCCCGTAACGGGCGAACTGCATCGGCGACACCACGTGACGGCCGACGGCTACTATCGGGGTCGAAAAGTTATTCAGGAACGGGAAACGGAAGCCTAATCAATCTCTGCTGACCCCCCTAGGGGGTTTTCGCCTGGAAAGCGTGGCTCCTTCCAAAGACCGATTCACACTCTCCATCGACATGATGGGGGGTGACCGCGGCCTGGATGTGACCGCGGCCGGCGTCGCACTCGCGCTCGATCGGCATCCTGATCTTTCTTGTATTCTCGTCGGGGATGAAGAGCGAATTCTCGACGCGCTTGATTCGCCGGTGGATTCGCAACGAATTCAAGTCGTGCACACTACGGAATCCGTGGACATGCACGAGTCGCCTGCTTCCGCACTTCGATTCAAGAAGGACTCTTCAATGCGCGTTGCGCTGAATTTGCTCGGCTCAGGCGATGCTCACGCTTGTGTCAGTGCCGGCAATACCGGCGCGCTGGTCGCCACAGCCCGCTTTGTCCTGAAAACACTCTCCGACATAGATCGCCCGGCCATTATCTCTACGCTGCCCCGGACGCGGGGCCATCTGCACATGCTGGATCTTGGCGCGAATATCGACAGTCCCGCAGAGATTCTCATGCAGTTCGCCGTGATGGGTGAAAGCATGGTTCGGACAATCGAGGGTATCGAACGGCCGTCAGTGGGACTGCTGAACGTCGGGAGTGAGGAGATCAAGGGCAGCGAGGTGATTAAATCCGCCAATGAACTCTTGAAGTCGAGTACCCTCAATTACATTGGTTACGTCGAGGGAGATGATATCTTCAACGGCACCGTTCAATTAATTGTGACTGATGGTTTTGCAGGAAATGTCGCGCTAAAAACCAGCGAGGGCCTGGCGCAAATGCTGACTAAAGTAATTCGGGAAGAATTCGAGCGCAATCTGCTGACTCAACTCTCTGCCTTGATCGCGGCACCAGTCCTGAAGTCATTTAAAAACCGCTTTGATCACCGTGCCTACAATGGCGCGGTACTGTTAGGACTGAACGGAACCGTGGTCAAGAGTCACGGCAATGTCGACGGGGTTGCTTTTTCCCACGCTATTGACACAGCACGACTTGCTGCAAAGAAAGACCTTGTCGGGCACATCCGGCATGATCTGGAAGCCTCGCGGACAACCCTGGCACCGGCAGGCCTTTCGTGACGCCTTCAGCCCGCATCACCGGTTCGGGGTCTTATCTCCCCGCCAGGATACTGAGCAACAAAGACCTAGAGCAGATTGTCGACACCACGGAGGACTGGATTTTCTCGAGAAGCGGTATCCGCCAAAGGCATATCGCCGCTGAGGATGAATTCACCTCGGACCTGGCCCTCGCTGCATCCCGAGAGGCACTTCAAAGCGCAGGGCGCTCTGCCTCGGAGGTGGATCTGATTGTCGTTGCTACAACGACCGCCGATCAGGTGTTTCCAAGCACCGCCTGCTTGCTGCAGGAACGACTGGGGATCCGAGGCTGTCCCGCATTTGATGTTCAAGCAGTCTGTGCCGGCTTTCTTTACGCGCTCGATGTGGTCTATCGATATGTCGCCACCGGGGCGAGTCAGTGTGCCCTCGTCGTAGGGGCGGAGACTTTCTCCCGCATACTGAATTGGGAGGATCGGACAACCTGCGTTCTCTTCGGTGACGGCGCCGGCGCCATGGTGGTCGAAGCGTCTGACTCGCCAGGGATTCTCTCCAGCCACATTCACGCAGATGGCACTTATAAGGATCTGCTCTGTGTGCCCGTGGGTGTATCGACCGCTTATCAGGAAATACTCAACGGGCGAGCCTATACGGAAATGCAGGGTAAAGAGGTCTTTCGGTGGGCCGTCTCAGCGCTGGGGGACGCCGTAATCGAGGTGCTCACGACAAACGGGATGGACAAAGCGGAGATTGACTGGCTGGTGCCGCATCAGGCCAATATCCGGATCATTAAGGCCATAGCCAAACGACTGGACCTCAGCATGGATCAGGTCGTTGTCACCATTGACCAGCACGGTAACACGTCCGCGGCTTCCGTCCCGCTGGCGTTCGATGCGGCCGTCAAAGATGGACGAATCCAGTCGGGTGACAAAGTGATTTTTGAAGCCTTCGGTGGCGGGTTCACCTGGGGCAGTATGCTGGTGCAGATTTAAACTTCGAGGAAGCAGGTCATGTCTCAATCCAATCCCCCGTCTCAGGTCTGTCTTGTCACAGGTGCCAGTCGCGGCATCGGCAACGCAATTGCGCTAGAACTCGCCCGAAGAGGGTATACGGTTATCGGCACCGGTACATCCACCGCGGGAGCAGAACGAGTCACCAGTCAACTCAAGGCCGCTGGCGCCCAGGGACGAGGGGCGGTTCTAGATATTACAGATCCGGAGCAGAGTGAATCCGTCATAACCGAGGTAGCCGGCGAGTTCGGCCCAATTTCTGTTTTGATTAACAATGCCGGGGTGACAGAAGACAACCTCCTGATGCGGATGAAGCCGTCCCAGTGGGAAAAAACCTTGACCACTAACCTGGCCTCCGTTTTTGTCGTGACAAAACTTTGTCTCAAAGGCATGACCAAGGCCAGGTACGGCAGGATCATTAACCTGTCTTCTGTGGTGGGGGCGACGGGGAACGCGGGTCAAACCAACTATGCCGCCAGTAAGGCGGGGTTGATTGGCTTTACCAAGTCCCTTGCGCTCGAGATTGCGTCAAGAGGCATCACGGTCAACGCGGTCGCCCCGGGCTTCATTGATACCGACATGACTTCCGAACTCGCAGAAGGCCAGCGTGGTCGACTATTGGAAGCGATTCCGCTCGCCCGGTTAGGGCAACCCGAAGATATTGCAAAGGCCGTTGCGTTTCTGGTCTCAGATGATGCCTCATATATTACCGGCCAGGTCCTGCATGTGAACGGCGGAATGTACATGTCCTCTTGAGAATGGCTTTCTATCCCATTGTTTTTTCACGGTTTCTTATTCTAAAGATAAATCGCCTAGCGTGCGCTCTAGCCGGACGCAAGCCCCTGTTTTATTGGACTTAAAGGACCTAATACGGTTTAATCCCGCTTCCAGCAAGCGGGCTTATAATGCGCCCACAAGTCGGCAACCCTAACAGCACCCGGCGACCGTATTTCCATTTCTAGGAGGCTAGAGAGCTCATGAGCAGTGTTGAAGATCGCGTCAAGAAAATAGTCGTTGAACAGCTTGGCGTCAGTGAAGATCAGGTAACTCCCGACGCATCTTTCGTTGATGATCTGGGCGCTGATTCCCTGGACACCGTTGAACTGGTGATGGCGCTTGAAGAGGAATTTGATGCGGAAATTCCCGATGATGAAGCAGAAAAAATCACTACGGTGAAACAAGCCGTCCAGTTTATCCAAGCTAATACCAGCGGCTGAAACCCCTGACGGCTTCGTTAGAAAAGCGTAAACAAAGCCGCCCGGCGCCAGGCGCCCGGCGGCTTTGTTTTTGGTACTTTTCGTACACAGTAAGGAGTAGTGGTCAAGATGCATGATCTCAGGCAGGTGGTTGTCACCGGTGTCGGATGTATTTCACCTCTGGGCCACGATGTCAAAACAACATGGGAGGGCCTGTTAGCGGGGCGCAGCGGCATTTCGGCGATTTCCCGTTTTGATCCAGCCAGTCTTAGCTGCCAGATAGCCGGTCAAGCAGATCACTTCGACCCCGAGAGCCGCCTTGCTGCCAAGGAGGCGCGCCGAATGGACCGGTTTATCCAACTGGGCCTTTGCGCGGGATTGGAAGCGTTCGACGATAGCGGACTTGATCTTAACCGCACTGATCGCACCCAAGTCGGGGTGCTGATTGGCGCAGGAATTGGCGGTCTCGAGACGATTGAGACCACAACCCAGTTAATGATCGAGAAGGGGGCGCGGAAGGTGTCGCCGTTTTATATTCCGAGCAGCATCATCAATATGGTGTCCGGCAACCTCTCCATCATGCTGGGATTACAGGGTCCAAATCTTGCCGTCGTTACCGCTTGTACTACCGGCACCCATGCAATCGGAGAGGCAGCTCGAATGATCGCTCTGGGCGACGCCGAGGTCATGATCGCGGGCGGCACGGAAGCCGCCATTACCCCTACGTCCATGGCAGGTTTTTCTGCTGCCAAAGCCCTCAGTCGTCGCAACGAATCTCCGCAGCATGCGAGTCGGCCTTGGGATCGGGGCAGGGATGGCTTCGTGATGGGGGAGGGAGCCGGGACCCTGGTCCTGGAGTCAGCGACACACGCGAAGGCCCGGGGGGCGCGAATTTATGCGGAGTTGGCAGGGTATGGCGTAAGCGGGGATGCCCACCACATGACCCAACCCGCACCGGGAGGTGAAGGCGCAGCGCGCTGCATGCAAAACGCACTTCGCAGCGCGGGCATGAATCCTGCCCAGATTGGATACATCAATGCACACGGCACTTCTACTCCTTTGGGTGACTTAGCTGAAACGCTAGCGGTCAAATCCGTATTCGCGGATCACGCCAACCAGCTCCTGGTCAGTTCGAACAAGTCCATGATCGGGCATCTCTTGGGGGCAGCGGGAGGTGTCGAAGCCGTTGCGACGGTGTTAAGCCTTCACCATCAGGTCATCCCACCCACCATCAATCTGGATGAACCCGACCCTGATTGCGATCTCGACTATGTTCCCCATGAGGCGCGAAATATTGCTGTGGAGGCTGCCGTCTCGAACTCATTCGGTTTTGGCGGCACGAATGGCACTCTAGTGTTCTCCGTGCATTGAGCCTTACGGACATTAGTCCGCGACAGCATGCCGCTCCCGAACAACGCCGCTCATGGACGACGGTGGTATCTGCGGAGCCTGATCAGTCTCATCGTGGCGGTCAGCGTCAGCTGTCTCGGCGTCTCATTGGTCTTTCTTTACCAAACAATGCGCACCCCGGTGAACCAAACCGAGCAGCTCCTCGTGGTCACGCCCGGAACCGGAGCGAAAAACCTTGCGGAGCAACTTGTCTCTGAGGGGTTCGCCGAGTCAGGATGGTCCGTGATCGCCTGGGCCGTGCTCAGCGGCACATCGGGGACATTCAAGTCCGGGGAATATCTTATCCCCGGAAACACCTCACCCGCGCAGATACTCGGAAAAGTCAGCAGGGGTGATGTCCATCAGCGAAAACTGACGATCGTCGAAGGGTTGCGATTTTCTCAGCTTCGCGATCGGCTCAAAAAGGAAAAAGCGCTCACCCGTGCGGCAGTGCAAATGTCTGAAGAAGTCTTGGCGAATCAGCTCTCCTTGAGTGTTCTAAGCCTTGAGGGCGCCTTCTTTCCGGCGACCTATTTCTTCCTCCTGGGAGACAGTGACACTGGCATTCTCAAGCGGGCAGCGAGAAAAATGGAAAAAGAACTGCAGCACGCCTGGGACATGCGGGCACCTAACCTTCTCCTTAAAGACCCGTACGAAGCATTGATTCTGGCATCAATTATTCAGAAGGAAGCGATGCTTGAGTCGGAAATGCCTCGTATCAGCGGCGTATTTCACAACCGCTTACGTTCGAAAATGCGGCTGCAAACTGACCCCACAGTGATCTTTGGTTTAGGGCCTGACTTTAAGGGGCCTCTCAAAAGGAGTCACCTCAAAAAAGATACGCCGTACAATACCTACACGCGCGGCGGCTTGCCGCCTGGTCCGATTGCGTTGCCCGGGCGGGCGGCCCTTAATGCAGCGCTCAACCCTTTATCGACTGAGGATCTGTATTTCATGGCAAAGGGAGACGGCTCACATAAGTTCTCAAAGACACTGGAGGAGCACAACCGCGCGGTCAAAAAGTACCGCAGGTGATCAGAACGCAAGGACATTATGAGGGGCAAGTTCATCACTTTTGAGGGAGGAGACGGAGCGGGAAAAACCACTCAAATCAGACTTCTTGCAGAAGCTCTGGAGCGAGCCCGGAAAACGCCGATTCTGACCCGTGAGCCCGGCGGCACCGCCCTTGCGGAGGAAATCAGAGACTGGGTGCTACACCATTCCAGCACGGTAGATCCGGAGACCGAGGTCCTGCTCATGTTCGCCGCTCGATCACACCACACTTCCGAAATTATCGAGCCTGCGCTGGAATCAGGCCACTGGGTCCTTTGTGACCGCTACACGGACGCCAGTTATGCTTATCAGGGCGGGGGAAGGGGGGTGCCCAATCATGTTATCGCTTCCCTGGAGGCGATTGCCACAAGGGGTTTAAAGCCGGATCTCACTTTGCTACTCGATCTTGCTGTCGATGCGGGTGTTCGCCGCACCGGGAGCCGAGGAGACCGTGATGACCGTTTCGAATCCGAGGAGTTCACGTTCAAGGAACGGGTGCGCTCGGCATATCATCAAGTCGCTGCCAACGATCCCGATCGGGTCGTCACACTGGATGCAAGCCGGCCGATTGATGAAATCTACGAAAAAATAAAAAACCTCGTTCAGGAGCGATTTGGAGCCCCTATTGATTGAATCGGCAGATCTTCCCTGGCTCACAGCCGGCAGGGCGAAATTGCTGCAAGGCGGCCACAAGCATCATTGCCTGCTCATAACCGGACCGCCAGCGATCGGAAAGGATCTGCTGGCCCTCGACATGGCTAATCACTTGCTCTGCGAGAACTCAGCCGAAGGGGGTGCTTGCGGCTCTTGCCAGGCTTGCCACTTGGTATCCAGCAGCATGCATCCAGACCTCCATATATTAATGCCAGAGACGTACGCTGAGCACGATGATCCGACCTTGCTCAATCACGCTCAGCGATATCTGGATACGGGTCAATCCAGCCAGAAGCGCAAACCCAGTGGCCAAATCAGCGTCGACAGCGCACGCCTGCTGGCAGAGGCACTTTTGGGAACCAGCCGGACTGGCGGGCCCAAAGTTGCTCTAGTTTTGGCAGCAGATACTTTGAATCGGAATGCGGCGAACGCAATGTTGAAAGTGCTCGAGGAACCCGTTGGCATGACGCACTTTATTCTGGTCACGAGCTATCCTTATCGGCTGCCCTCAACGATTCACAGCCGGTGCGTGCGGGTCGAGTGCCAGGGGCCCTCAAGGGAAGACACAGCAGCATGGCTCAGTGCACGGCACGCTGTCGGAAACAAACAGCTGTCGGCACTGCTCATGTCCGGACTGGGGCCAATCGATCTGGACGAGACTCTCCAAAACGAGGATCTGAAACCCATCAACGCCTTGATTGCCTATTGCATGGGCGACGACAATGAGATACCGCAGGGGCTTGGCCTCGCTGCGCGTTGTGCAAACATTGGTCTGGAACGTGCTCTGACCATTCTGCAGTCAATGGCGCTCGCAACAGTCCGGGAGTCCGTCAGGGGTCAGCCACCGTCGGCCGGTAGAGGTCTGTTCCGGGACGTTCAGTTTTCCCTTCGTGCTTTCCGCAAACTCGGGTTGGCAAGGGAGCGCGTCGGGTCTGCAGTTGACGGACAGCTTGCTCTGGAGGATATTTGTGCTTGGATGTGTGGGGCGCATTCTCAGCCCTAAGCCAATTCAACCCCCCTGATACCGTAAGATGCCCGAAACTGACCCAAGCAAAAAGACACGGCCCCGAGTCCTTTCGGTCTCGATTAACGATTTGCGTACGTTACGTGCGGCGTTTATGCCATTTTTGAGAAACGCGGGTCTATTCGTACCTACTCACAACGAATATGGCATGGGCGATGAAGTGTTTCTCGTGGTAAAGCTCCTTGGCGAAGAGCAATATGCGCTTGCCGCTACCGTTGTCTGGATGACCCCCGCCGGTGCCCAAAGCAGCAGGACCAAAGGCGTTGGCGTCCAGTTCAAGGGCCCGGACGGCGCAAAATTAAAAGATCGGATCGAGGAGTTGGTCGCCGGCGCCACCCAGCAATCAGCAGCGACGCACACCCTGTAACGGGTCTTTCGGGCGCCTTATCTAATAGACAACGATGCTGGTCGACTCGCATTGCCATATTGATTTCCCGGACTTTTCAGAGGACCGGGCGGGAGTCCTCGAGCGGGCCGTATCGGCCGATGTGGGTCATTTACTCTGCGTCTCCGTCAATCTCTCGGATTTTCCCGAAGTCCTGAGCCTTGCCAGGCAATCGGCACGTATTTCTGCGAGTGTGGGTGTGCATCCGAATACTTGCCTCGAGGCCAGAGATGAGCCCTCAGCCGAACTTCTCGAAACGCTTGCGGAAGATCCCAAGGTGGTTGCTCTCGGGGAGACCGGGCTCGACTTTTATCGCCCCGATTGCGCCGCAGATACCCAAAAGGAGCGCTTCGCGCGGCATATCGAAGCGGCCAAAAGGAGCAAAAAGCCCCTCATTGTTCACACCCGAAGTGCGGCGGATGAAACCCTCGACCTCATGCGTAGTGAAGGGGCAGCTGAACCTGGCGGCGTCATGCATTGCTTCTCGGAAGATTGGGCCACAGCGAAGGGCGCGCTGGATCAAGACTTCTATATCTCATTTTCCGGGATCGTGACGTTTAAAAACGCTCAGAATCTGCGCGACGTTGCAAAGAAGGTTCCCCTCGATAAGATTCTGGTCGAGACCGACGCACCGTACCTGGCTCCCGTGCCGTACCGGGGGAAGAGAAATGAGCCGGCTTTCGTCAGACATACGGCTGAATGCCTGGCAGAACTCCGCGGATTGGACCTACAAACGCTTGCCGAACAGACGACGGCAAATTTCTTTCAGCTCTTCAGCGGGGCGAGAAGTTAAAGATTGCGAACGGCTTCAGGCTGGTGGTACGCCTTTAATTCGCATAATGTATATTATGTTAAGTTATAGATACTCCTGAAACCCCCAGGAATATCGGCGGTTTGACCCTACCCGCCCGCTCAGCGACAATTCCATCATGAGTAGGCGCGAAAAGCCTGCCACTCGGCCTTAGCCGAGAGCTGTCATCAACAACTACCGAGGACCTCTTAAAAGCCATGTCACAGAAGGAAATAGAAGCAGCCGGCGCCACAGCCGAAGCAACACCGGCCCCCGCGCCCGCCAAGGCAAGTGGGTCGCCTAAAACCACCTCCCGCAAGCCTGCGACGATCGGATCCTCAATTGTGATTCACGGGGATGTGACCGGCGAGGAGGATCTCGTCGTCGACGGCGCGATCGAAGGCACAGTGAATTTCAAGGACAACAACCTCGTTGTCAGCGAAAATGGCCGTGTCACCGCCAATATCAACGCCCGGATTATTCGCGTTGATGGCCAGGTAAAGGGTGAGCTCTACGGGAGCGAGCAGGTCATCATCAGCCCCTCCGGCAAGGTAAAAGGCGATATCCGGGCCCCACGCGTAGTACTTGAGGACGGCTGCAGCTTCAAAGGCTCTGTCGATATGGATACCGAGAACGCCACCGTCGGGGATCGTGCGACGACGCCGCGCCTGCGCCCCGCGACAGCCCGTCCAGTGCGCCCAGGCCGCGAGACGCCTGAAACCGGCTCACTTCGAAACTAAAAAACCGCGGCGAAAGCCGCGGTCCTCCCTTAATTCACTAGGGCAGCCATTCCTGGCTGCCCTTTTTTTGGCCTTTCAGGTTACCTGTCTAGTTACCCGCCCAGCCGTCCGCCGACCCTGCCCCGCATGATTCACAGCACGAGGGTCGCTCCGTGTGGGCCCGGTTAGACCATTCAGACGCGTCGCCCCCGGCTTGAAGACGCCGATCGGCCCGGTGATTAACTCCGGATGCTCGTAAAGCATCTCATCTGACAGGGGAACGAAAACCTTTTTTTTCATGCCGAACTACCTACGTGCGTTCAGATGGGCACAGTTTAGGCGTCAGAAAGGGTATTCAGTCGGAGAACCTGTGGTAAAACAATGGCAAGTTCCTGTTTCTTTCACTGAGGCGGCGGCACTCTCCTGCTATATTCATTCCGTCCCGCGCACAAGAGCCGAGCACGCAAAATATGGCTACTGTAATTGCAATCGTAGAAGACGATAACGATCAACGCGAGAACTACACCGATGTATTGACGGCCCACGGATACGAAGTCCGGGCTTTCCCGGACCGGCCCAGCGCCGAAGCGGCCTTCGACCGTGAACTGCCCGATCTCGCCCTCTTGGACATCATGCTCGGTGAAGATATGGATGGGGGTTTTGACCTCTGCATGCAGCTTCGCAACCTGAGCCCCACACTTCCCATCATTTTTCTGACCGCCCGGGACAGCGATGCTGATCGCATCTCGTCCCAACGGATGACCGCATGGGACTACATCACAAAACCGGTCAGCCTGGAATTTCTGGTCGCCCGTGTCCACGCCCTGCTCCGGATTGCCGAACAGCTCCAGACTCAGACGGCTCCCGAGAGCGACCTCAAAGTGGGGTCTCTGGAAGTCAGCGCGGACAGTATGCTGGTTCACTGGAAAGGTGCGCCTGTCAATTTGACGCTCACCGAGTTTTGGATCATCGAGTCATTAACCCGCAATCCGGGGCATGTTCGGACCTATGAAGCGCTCAGTGACGTCACCCGTCAGGGACTGGTCGAGCGCAATACGATCAACGGCTACATTCGACGGGTCCGAAACAAATTTCGGACGCTAGATCCAGACTTTGATCGTATCCAGACCGTTCATGGCACCGGTTATAAATGGGAGCAGGACCACGAGTGAACTCCCTCGTCGGCTCTCGATCCACTTCGACGTCGTCCCGGGGAAGGACTGGACCCGGCAGTCTCCGGATTCGCCGAGGACTCAAAATCCGGACCAAGCTCCTGCTTCTGGTGGGGCTGCTCCTGGTGATTCCCTGGATGGGCTATGAATCCGTCAGGGAGATGGAGAAGTTCCTTCTTGAGGGGCAGGAACAGGCCCTGGAACTCACCACTCAGGGTATCTCAAGTATTCTGGGTAACCGAACCGACCTTTTTGATCCGGCAGTTGGTGTTCCCGAACTGGTCGGCCGTCCCCTGACCAGCCTGCTGACTGAAATCGACGAACCGCTGGCGATTGACGCCCCGCCTGCCACCTGGGCCACTGCGGTGGGAACGCTCACCCACTTCTCAGGATCAGGGCTTTTCGAATGTGGGCCGGAATACCGTCCGGACTCACTTGCCGTGCGTCATGGGCTGGCTCTCAACCCGGACGCGGTCTTTGCGTTCTTTGAGGTCGATGACGATGCGCTGGTCTACCGTGATCCTGCCTTGCTCTCACTCGATAGCAACGATCAGATTCGAATGACTATCCAGCGGAACAACGGAGAGATTCTTCGGTATCTGTTAACCGCGCAGGAACCCGGGAGGCTTAGCGTTTACCTCATGCGGGCAAACTGGCGAGATGTTGTCGATGGCGAGGCGCTGCGAGATATTTCAGGCACCATTGAGCCACTCTCGGCCGGTTATGCTGTAAAACTCCGGGTACCCCGGGATCTCCTCGGCGTAGGCGCTCGACTGAAGTTTGAGATCATCGACGTTGACGACCCAAACGGCCGGGACATCGCCCAGATCATCAGTACCGAGCCCGACCCGGGATCATATGAATTTGGCAGTGTACGTTTGGTGACGCCCGAACTCGCCAAGCTAATCCAGCCTCTTTACATCTCTGAAGCCAACATAACCGTTTGGGATCAGTCCTATCGCGTGCGCGCCCAAATCGGGTCCGTTGTCCCGCCGGCGAGAGAGGCATTCGGAATTGACCAAAACCGAGCGTCCTCTCTGTTCGAGCGCCTCCAGGAGGAGATCATCCGGTTCTTCGATTGGATCCTGAGAAGCCCTGCCCGTGGGCTCGAAGACATGCCCGACGATTCCAGTACAGAAGACCAGCGGCTCCTCGCCCGGGTGCTCGCGGAGGGA
>JAERSQ010000159.1 GCA_016845525.1 Pseudomonadota bacterium | reverse complement strand
ATCGGACACCACAAAGTCACCCCGAATCCACTCAGCCAAAGGCTCTCCGATCACCGGGATCGCGCCGAACAGCGAGATGATTACCTGCGCTCCCCAGTACGACATGTTGCCCCAGGGCAGCAGATAACCGAAGAATGCCTCTGCCATCAGAGCAACGTAAATCACCATCCCCAGCAGCCAAATCAACTCACGAGGCTTGCGATGTGAGCCGTACAGCATCGCTCGGAACATATGCAGATACACCACGAGAAAGAACATCGAGGCGCCCACTCCATGCAGGTAGCGCACAAACCATCCGGCGGGAACATCCCGCATGATGTATTCGACCGATGCGAACGCAAGATCAGCATCAGGTTTGTAGTGCATGGTCAGGATAATGCCGGTGACAATCTGCAGCACCAACGTCACCAGAGACAGAGCACCGAAGTAATACCAGATGTTGAAGTTCTTGGGCGCATAGTACTGCGCCATGTGTTCATTCCAGACCTTGGACAGAGGAAAGCGGTCATCAATCCAGTTGATCAGGCTCATGCCGTCGCCTCCGTTTCGTCAACGCCGATCACGATCCGGTTTTCAGAAACATAGGAATGTGGCGGCACCACCAGGTTGGTCGGAGCCGGAACGTTCTTGTATACACGGCCCGAAAGATCAAACTTGGATCCATGACAGGGGCAGAAGAATCCACCGACCCAATCATCTCCCAGTCCGGACGACCCCCCTTTATCGAATGCTTTGCTCGGGGCACAGCCCAGGTGAGTGCAGACACCGAGTACCACCAGGACATCCGGTCGTATCGATCGATGTGCATTCTGGGCATACGCGGGCTGCTGCTCAGCCACCTGCGAGTCCGGATCGGATAACTGGCCCGTTACCGAGGCCATCTCCTCGAGCATTTCGTCGGTGCGGCGCAGAATCCAGACCGGCTTGCCGCGCCACTCGACCACTTTCATCTGGCCGGGTGCCAGATCGTCGATCTCAACCTCGACGGGCGCGCCGGCAGCGAGTGCACGCGCACTGGGTTTCATACTTGCAACCAGTGGTACGGCCAGCGCCGTTGCTCCGGCAAGGCCAACACCGGTGGTTACCGTTGTAAGCAGGCGACGCCTGCCGCTGTTTACTTCGTCAGTCATGACAACCTCTGTGTAGATCAGCAAATGGATCGGGAGCAACCGCTGGAGACTCCCTGAAGAACCGGAGAATTATAGCAAATTGACGTCTTTTTCCCGTATCTCAAGAGCCTTTTTGGGCAGCGATTGCGACTTCGAGCGCCCGGATCCGGGAAGGAAAGAAAAAGGCTTCGGCCTGCAGCTGTTCCTGGAATCGATTCAATGCAGAGCGGGCTTTTTCAGCCAGCATGGGGAGATTCATCTCGCGGGCCAGTTCAAGACTCACCTCAATTAACACGGCATCGCCCGCCGGCATTGCCTCATCCCGCAGCACTTCGTGCAGTTCGCTCCCTTTCAAGAGGGGATCCCGCTCCCGCTGCCACCCATTTGATCGGTGAAAATCCCGCCAGGCAGCCAGAACCACCTGATGGGCCAGCTCACGATCTCGAGGTGCATTGGCCCATCGACTGAATGCCAGCAAAGCCCGGGCGGTATAGGCGTAGTCCGACAGGGATACTGTCCCCAGCGCGGCGCCGTCAGACCGAGCCCGAAAAAGCCGATCGCCGTCCCAAAGGGTAGTCTCGATATAGTGTTTGATCCGTCTGGCGGCATCTGCGTAGACCGCCTTGCCGGATTGGCGTGCCCCCTCAATCAAGGCCTCCAGTGCAAGCGCATTCCAACCTGCCAGCAGTTTGTCATCGACCGGCAGCGAACGCTCGCTGCGCAAATCTTTCAGTTTGCCCATGGCCGAGGCAAGTGTGCTCTCAATATCATCCGGAGCCGAACCCAGTTGCACCGCTGCCAGCCCCGGAGGAGCCTGATTGACGAGCAGATGGCCGAAATCAAATGCAGCCGCCTCGGGCAGCGACCACACTGCCCTCAGCGTGCGCTCTTCATCCGGGGTCAGCGCCTGCGCCAGCGCATCGTCATCAAAAAGATAGTAGGCACCTTCTCGGCCCTGTGCGTCGATTGCCGATAGCGAAGCCACCATGGCCCCGTTACCGCCCTGCATCGCAGTCCGCATGAAGTCGAGCGTGTCGAAACCCACCGCTGAGTAATCTGCCCGGCCGAGCACTCTGCCCGCTTTCAGATAAAGCTGCGCCAGCTGGGCATTGTCGTAAAGCATTTTTTCGAAATGAGGGACACTCCAGCCCGGATCCACCGTGTATCGGAAAAACCCCCCTTCCACATGATCGTGGAGTCCGCGTTGGGCCATCGCATCAAGTGTGGTCTCGAGAACCTCGCGGATCTGTGCGCTCGGTGCGTACGCGTAACGATGCAGGAGATAACGTAACTGGGGAACGTGGGGAAACCGGCTCTGATTGCCGAAACCGCCTTCAAACGTATCTGCCAACCCCAACGCCATTTTTTCGAAGGCCTTGCCAAGAGCCGAAACCTCTGCCTCGTCGAGATCAGACGATCTGTCGGCAAACCCCTTGGGTCCGTGCTGGCGCGCGACTGCCGCGATACGCTCCGGGTCTTCACGCCACAACGCGTGAATCTTGCCGATCACCTCGGCAAACGACTCCGGCGGCACGTAAAGCACCGCATACAGCGGATAACCTTCCGGCGTCAGAAAGACATTAAGGGGCCAGCCGCCTCGGCCCTGGGTGGACTGGACAAACGCCATCAGTGCCTCATCCAGTGCCGGCTGCAGCTCACGGTCCACTTTGACCGGAATGAAGTGACGATTGAGTATCTTTGCAATGTCCGGGTTTTTGTAACTCTCACCCTGCATCACATGACACCAGTGGCAGGAGAAATACCCTACCGATACATAAACCAGTTTGTTCTCGCGCTGCGCGGCTGCAAAGACCTCGGGGCCCCATTCCTGCCATGCCACCGGATCATCGCCATGCAATGCCAGGTAGGGGGAGGGATGGGATTCAAGTTCGTTGCCGAGCGCAAGTGCCTGCCCGGCCAGGCAACACCACAGCACCAGGCCGACAACACGTTTCACGAATTCAGGCCCGAGTGGCGTAACAGGGCATCGATAGTCGGTGCTCTACCCCGGAACGCCGTGAAGTTCTCCAAAGGCTCGTTAACGCCTCCTGATGCCAGCACGCTCTGCACAAAGTCACGCCCGCTTTGCTCATCAAAGATGCCCTGCTCCTCAAAGCGGCTGAAGGCATCGGCTGACAACACCTCAGCCCACTTGTAACTGTAGTAGCCCGCCGCATAGCCTCCTGCAAAAATATGCGAAAAGCTGTTCTGGAAACGGTTGAAATCGGGCGGAATCAAAACGGCGACGTCTTTTCTCACAGCATCCAGTCGTGCCTGGATCTCCTCGGTTGAGGTGCTGGGTCCTGCCTCGTGCAATGCCATATCAAACGCGGAGAACTCAATCTGACGCAGCATCTGCATTGCGCTCTGAAAGTTGCGCGCTCCGCGCATGCGCTCAAGGAGTTCCGCCGGCAGGGGCTCGCCGGTTTCGAAATGCCCTGAGATGCTATTGAGCGCTTCGGTCTCCCAGCACCAGTTCTCAAGAAACTGGCTGGGCAGTTCTACCGCATCCCAGGGTACACCATTGATACCGGCAACCGCGGGTTCATCCACTTGCGTCAACAGATGATGCAGCCCATGGCCGAACTCATGGAAAAGCGTGACGACATCGTCGTGCGTTAACAGCGATGGCTTATCGCCAACAGGCGGAATGAAGTTACAGGTCAAAAAGGCTGCCGGGCTCTGAACACTGCCGTCGGCCAAACGGCGTCGACCGATACAGTCCGCCATCCAGGCGCCCCCGCGTTTGTGGGCACGGGCGTATAGATCCAGAAAAAAACATCCCCGAACCGAACCATCTTCGTTCAGCAATTCAAAATACTGAACATCCTCGTGCCAGGGGCTGGCACAGACCGCCTTTTGTACCGTGACGCCAAAAAGTCTGTGCGCAATAAAAAACAGGCCCTCCAGCACCTTCGGCAACGGAAAATAAGGACGGATGGCCTCATCGCTAAAGGCATACAGCGACTGTTTCAGTTTTTCCGAATAAAAAGCGATATCCCAGGCTTCCAGATGTTCTTCACCGTATTCCTCGAAGGCAAAACGTCTAAGCGCTTCGAGTTCTTTCGCACCAGCATCTTTGGCGCAACCGGCCAGCGTTCGAAGAAAGTCGCCCACTTCTTTGGCAGAGCCCGCCATCCGCCCCTCAAGCGCGTATTGCGCATAGTCCTCAAACCCCAGAAGCGATGCCATTTCGGCACGGAGTGTCAGTATCCGCACCATCAGGGGTCCATTATCAAACTGTCCGGCATCAGGGCCCTGGTCACTCGCCCGGGTGACGTACGCCTCGTACATCTTCTGCCGAAGGCTTCGGTTTTCACAAAACATCATGAAAGGGATGTAGGACGGCGCCTGCAACGAAAACCGCCAGCCGTGCAATGAAGCATCCTTGGCAGTCTGTCGTGCCAACTCAACCGCACTTTGCGGCAGGCCTTCAAGATCGCTTTCGGCTTGAATATCGAGCACCCAATGATCCGTAGCATCCATCAGGTTCTGGTCGAACTGATTGCATAACGTGGACAGCTCGCTCACGATCTCGCGAAATCTTTCCCGGTCTGCTCCCTCAAGTTCAGCGCCGGCCAAACGAAAATCCCTCAAGGCATTTTTGACAATTTTCTGGCGCGCTGCCGATAGTGTGCTGAAGTCATCGCTATCGGCGATTTTGCGATAACCCGCAAACAGGCTGAGATTCTGCCCCACTTCACTGTGAAAGGCGCTCAGTTTGGGCAAGCAGGCCTCAACCGCGGCACGAAAGGCGTCGGTATCACGTACCGCATTGAGGTGCGAAACCGGGGCCCAGACCCTTTCGAGGTATTCCTCTATGTCCTGCAGTTCGCTCGCCACGGATGTCCAACTCGCTGTCGGACACTGCGGCTCGACGGCCGCTATCCTGGTGCGGCTGGCCGCAAGGGCTGCATCCAAAGCCTCTTCCACCTGCCCTGCCCCGATCTCGGCAAATCTCGGCAGCCCCGATAGATCCAACAGGGGGTTTTCAGTGGCCGGTTGATCATTTTGGCTCAAAAGTTCACCTCGAAAAAAAGTCTCGATAAATTTCATATGGGGCTTTTCAAAGACTTTATCAAACACGCGCCGTCATCAGCCCCACCGCAGAAATGGTTTAGGGAAGACCACAACGGATAAAATGCGTCGGATGAGTACACACTATGATTTTCTGGTCATCGGCGGGGGCAGCGGCGGGATTGCCGGAGCGCGCCGCGCGGCGCAGTACGGTGCCCGGGTGGCACTGATTGAGGCGGGACCGCTTGGAGGCACGTGCGTTAATGTAGGTTGTGTTCCCAAAAAAATCATGTGGAACGCCGCTCACTTCGCAGATGCACTCGCCATCTCCCAAGACTACGGCTTCAAGTTGCCCGAGGCAGAATTTAACTGGGCTTCTTTCAAGACGACGCGTGATGCCTATGTGGAACGGCTGAACGGCATCTATCTTCGCAACCTCGATGGCTCCGGGGTTGATCTCTTTCGGGGCTGGGCGAGGTTTGAGTCCCCTCACCAGGTCCGGGCGGGGGATACCCTCTTGAGCGCAGACCATATTCTTATTGCCACCGGCGGCAGGCCCATGATCCCGGATCTGCCGGGCGCTGACCTCGGCATCACCAGCGACGGCTTTTTCGAGCTCACCGAGCAGCCCAAACGCCCACTCGTGATCGGCGCAGGCTACATCGCAACGGAACTCGCCGGTGTTCTCCACTCGCTGGGCTCGGACGTCACGATGCTCCTGCGCAAAGACATTCTGCTGCGCGGATTTGACACCACACTCCGGGAAGCCGTCATGGATGAAATGCAGTCTGCCGGTGTCAACATCCTGACCTGCATCCAGATGGAAAGCATAGAACGGGAAGATAACGGCCGGTTGGCGGTACGGCGGCAGGATGGAGAAATCATCAGCGGATTTGACTGTGTGCTGTTTGCCATCGGCCGAGATCCCGTGACCGACGGCATGGGGCTTGAGCATACCGGGCTTGAGACGGATCCAGCCGGTTTTATCCCCACCGACGAATGGCAGGGTACGGCCGTCTCAGGCCTTTACGCTGTGGGCGATGTCACGGGCCGCGAGGCGCTCACACCCGTTGCAATCGCGGCCGCCCGCCGTTTATCAGACCGGCTCTTTGGAGGCCAGGACCAGGCAAAGCTCGACTACGAGAATATTCCCACCGTGGTGTTCTCCCACCCGCCGATCGGCACCGTCGGCCTCACTGAAGACGAAGCCAAATCACGCTATGGGGAGGACGGAGTCAAGACCTACCAGAATCGTTTTACCGATATGTACTATGCCGTGACCCCCCAGCGTGTCCCGACGACGGTGAAACTGGTCGTGACCGGACCGGAGGAGAAAATCGTCGGTTGCCATGTGGTTGGACGGGCCGCAGATGAGATGATCCAGGGCTTTGCTGTTGCGGTAAAAATGGGAGCGACCAAGGCGGATTTTGACAACACCGTGGCGATCCACCCGACCGCCGCTGAAGAACTCGTTACCTTGCGCTAGGCGCAAAGCCTGGTGACACCTGCCGGACAGTTCGCTGCGGCAGCCCTCCGTTACAATGCACCGTCAAATTTAAAGGGGCAATAAAGAGATGGCTTGGTGGGGAAAACTGCTCGGCAGCACGTTGGGCTTCATGATGGGTGGTCCGATTGGCGCGCTTTTGGGAAGCGTAATTGGCCATCAGTTTGATAGTGGTCTCAGTAATTTCAGCGGACATCTCGAGCGCACCCAGGCGGCGTTTTTCACCGCGACCTTCGCGGTGATGGGCCACATCGCCAAGGCGGACGGCCGGGTCTCTGAGCATGAAATCCAGGCCGCTCGCAG
>JAERSQ010000158.1 GCA_016845525.1 Pseudomonadota bacterium | reverse complement strand
GTCAATCGCAGGCAAAAACCGGTCTCGCTGCAAGCCCTGCTGGTAAAGCAGGCGGGGAGGGGTGTTTGAGGTAAAGATCAGCGTCAGACCGTCCTCGATCAATGCATGCAGCAGCCCCGAGAGGATCATGGCATCACCGATATCCGTTACCTGAAATTCATCAAAGCCCAGCACCCGCGTCTCTGCGCTGATCTCCCGGCTGATGCGCCGCAGCGGATCTTTTTCCTCTTTCAGCCGCCGCAGTCCCTCGTGAATCTCAAGCATGAAGCGGTGAAAGTGCACCCGGCGCCAAATCTCTGCGGGAAGCGCTTCCAGCAGGGTATCCATCATCAGGGTTTTGCCCCGGCCCACAGATCCCCAAAGATAAAGACCTGCTACCGTATTGCCTGGGTCTTTGCGAAGCCGTTGCAGGGAGATCAGACCCCACAGCCCCCTGGAGGCAGATTCGGCCAGGCGCTGGTTGAGACGCCGGGCGAGTTCGGCGCAAGCGTCGAGCGCACGTTGCTGATGGTCGTCCGGTTGGGCGCCGCTGCGACCGAGTCGCCCAGTAAAGTTCTCGTTAAGGGAGTCGGAATCCACCACTCTCAGGAGAGAAGGCTGTCAGCCACAGCAATCCCGTCTGCATCCGCCCACAGGTGATGGCCCGGCACAAAGCGGATGTCCGCGAAGCGAACGCTGATTTGGGTCTGGCCCTCTCCCCGCTTTGCGCTTTTGGCCGGGCAGGCGGCGAGTGCTTTGATGCCGATGGGGAGTCGAGCGAGTTGTTGACTGTCCCGGATACAGCCGTTGATCACCAGACCGGACCAGCCGTTAGCGACGGCGAGTGCCCCGATCTGATCACCGACCAGCGCGCAGCGCAGGGAGCCGCCGCCGTCCACAACCAGTATGCGGCCCTCGCCTTGGGTTTCCAGCATGGAGCGGACCAGTGTGTTGTCCTCAAATACCTTGACGGTGGCGATCTCCCCGGAGAAGGATGCTGCGCCGCCGAAATCCCGAAACAAAGGTGCGCCGACCTGAAGGCGGGCGCCATGCGCATCATAAAGATCTGCTGTGCCAGTCATGACACTCCTGCCTGATGGGTCTGCTGAAAAAACCCAAGTATGTCTTCAAAGGCATGCAGGCTTGGGAATTCCGCTGTATCCACTGACCCAAGCGTGGAGTCCGGTTGGGGTACGGCCAGAAGGTGCGAGATGCCGTAGGCCGCCGCTGTCCGCAGCACATCCAGGTTATCGTCGATAAACAAGGTTTTCGCCGGAGCAAACGGCTCACTCGCCTGCAGCAGTTCCCAGAACCGGTCTTGCTCTTTGGGGTGTCCCAGTTCATGCGAACTGATGATGCGGTCAAACAGCGGCGCAATCCCGGTCTGGCGCATTTTGATGTCGATTGTTTTCGGGTGAGCATTCGTGACCAGAACGACGCGGCGCCTGTCGGCATGCAGGGCGGACAAAAAGTCTTCGGCGCCAGGCCGGGTGCGGATCAGTTCACGCTTGGTGTGCTTGAGCGCAATAATGTCCAGAGCCAGTTCGCGGCTCCAGAAGTCCGTGCAGTACCAGTCGAGGGTGCCCCGCAGTTCTTTCATCCGGGCGAGAACCTTATCCCGGGCGGTCTGCGGAGCCAGTTTGTGATGTTGGGCGTAGTGATTCGGAATGAACTCGACCCAGAAATGGTTATCGAACCGCAGATCGAGCAGGGTGCCGTCGAGGTCCAGAAATACCGATTCGATTTGATTCCAGTCGATCATAGTGTTTCCAACAGCGTGCCGACACCGCAGCCGGCTGCGCGGAAATGACCGTCATATTCTAGCGTCGCGGCAGCAGAAGACGACGGGGTCTTGCGCAGCCACGCTATTTTGGTTGTGTGACCTGATCGGCTGCGTTAATCTGGCCGGGGCGTCCACTTCGGGCGATTTTTGCCAAAATGAACACCTTGCCCGAAATTCTGAATACGACGCCGGTGGCGACCAGTCGGCTGTTCTCGATCGAGCAGGTTGATCTGCGCTTTGCCAACGGAACCGAGGCATGCTTTGAACGACTGGTCGGCGAGGGAGAAGGCGCCGTGATGGTGGTGCCGATGCACTCGGACCAGGAGCTCATGCTCATCCGAGAGTATGCGGTCGGCGTTGAGCGCTATGAACTCAGTTTCGTCAAAGGCCGCATTGATTCAGGGGAGACGCCGGAGCAGGCGGCGCATCGCGAACTTCGTGAAGAAATCGGCCTTGATGCTGGCAGGATGCAGGGATTGGCGACAGTCTCGCTGACGCCGGCCTATTCGAACTACCGCACCCATATTTTTCTCGCTGAGGATCTGTTCGTATCTCCGTTGCAAGGTGATGAGCCGGAACCGCTTGAGACTGAGGTGTGGCGGCTTTGTGATTTGCCGGCACTGCGGGATCGACAAGATTTTTCCGACGGCCGCAGTATTCTCGCAACCTTTCTTGCGGCCGAGCGGCTCAACTCATGAGTGCCGCGGATGCGGGCGCGGATGTGAAGGTAGAGGCAGTCGTCGAGATCGCCAAGGCAGCCGGTGTGGCCATCATGGAGGTCTACGAGCGTGAATACGAGATCATCGAAAAGGCCGACGGTTCCCCGGTCACGACCGCTGACCATCGGGCGCATGACATCATCGTTGCGCAATTGCGAGCACTGACCCCGGACATTCTGGTCGTGTCAGAAGAGTCCAAGGATATCGACGACAGCGAGCGGCTCGCCGCTGACCGCGTGTGGATGGTGGACCCGCTGGACGGGACCAAGGAGTTCATCCGCCGTAACGGGGAGTTCAGCGTCAATATCGGCCTGGCGGACAAGGGCCGACCGGTTTTGGGCGTGGTTTATTGTCCAAGTTCTGGGGTTTCATATTTTGCTGCGCAGGAGCAGGGTGCCTGGCGCCAGGTTGGCGCAGCAGCGCCTGAGCCGATTCGGGTCAGCGCCTACGATCCAGCCCGGCCTCGAATGGTGGCAAGTCGCTCGCACGCAGGTGAGGCGGTCACGGCGTTTCGTCATGCGTTGGCAGCAAAGAGCGGATCCGATCCCGCCATTGTCAGCATGGGCAGTGCCTTGAAGGTCTGTGTGGTGGCTGAAGGGAATGCCGACGTTTATCCCCGGCTTGCACCGACTTCTGAGTGGGATACCTGTGCGTCCCACTGCGTGCTGAATGAGGCTGGGGGGCGACTGGTGGACTGCAACGGTACTGAACTCAGTTACAACAGGAAAGACATTCTCAACCCCTGGTTCGTCGCGATGGCCGATTCGGATGTGGATTGGCTTGAGTTCTGCCCCCCGCAAGAGCGTTAACCGGCCACCGCCGGCTGTTTCAAACAAAAGGCGGGCGGTGCCGCCGGACTATAATGAGCGTGATCCCGGGCTCACGGAACTTTCAGTCCCCACAAATACAGTGGCCACGCTCCCCTTCACGAAAATGCACTCACTGGGCAACGATTTTGTCATGCTCGATGGGGTCAGTGCGCCTGTGGTGCTGAGTCCGGAAACCATCCGCGGTATCGCAGACCGCCATCATGGCATCGGTTGCGATCAGGTTATCGTGGCGGAGTCCGCCGCGAACGGCGCCGATTTTTTTATGCGCATTTACAACACGGATGGCAGCGAGTCTGGTCAGTGCGGTAACGGAGCGCGCTGCTTCGCCCGGTTTGTCCGGGAGCAGGGGCTGACTCAGAAGACACATCTTGCAGTGCAAACGATCAGCACCCGCTTCAGTCTGACGATGGGTACCAAGGACGAGGTCAGTGCTGAACTCGACGTGCCCGAATTTGAGCCCGCGAAGATTCCTTTTCGCACGGCCCAGCCGGCCGAACGCTATTCCGTTTTGGCCAACGGCCAGGAGCTGGTGATCGGCGTCGCCTTCCTCGGCAATCCGCACGCGGTTTTGCTGGTCGATGATATCGATGAGGCGCCCGTCAGTCAGGTCGGCCCGGCGATTGAGCACCACGCTGATTTTCCCGAGCGAACCAATGTCGGCTTCGTTGAGATAAAGGACCCGACAGAACTCAGGTTGCGGGTGTGGGAGCGGGGTGTGGGCGAAACCCTGGCCTGTGGCAGCGGCGCCTGTGCCGCGGTGTCGGTCTGCCGGCGTTGGAACCTGATTGAGGACAGTGTCCGCGTGAGCCTCCCTGGAGGGACGCTGCAGATTACCTGGCCGGGGTGCGGGCCGATCCTGATGTCGGGTCCAACGACGCGGGTCTTCGATGGACTCTGGCCGGTGCCATAAGATGGATCCGTCAGAAGACACTGATCGAAATGTGACTCCCGGTCTGAGTGAAGATGAGGTGGCAGATTTTTTGCGCGCCCGTCCGGATTTTTTTGAGCGCCATCTGGCTCTGTTGAGTGAACTGGTCGTCCCGCATTCCGCACGGGGTGGGGCCGTGTCTCTGCTGGAGCGCCAGGTCGGCGTGCTCCGTGATCAGCTCAGCATCGAAAAGAACCAGCTTGCCGCCCTGATCGGTAAGGCCAAGGAAAATTCCCGACTGCAGCAGCGGCTGCAGCGGTGTTTTGAGCGTATTGCGCGTACGCGCGATATGGCTGAATTGCTCGATGCGGTGCCCCGGGTGCTGCAGGCGGAGTTTGGTCTGGTTGCAGCAGTCATGCAGTTTGCCGATCACACGGCAAAAGATGTGCTCCCCGTCAAAGCGCTGGTCTCTGACGATAACGAAAGTGCAGCCCTGGTGATGCGTCGACTGTCTGGAAAGGTCTGTCTGCTGGAGGCGCCCCTGTCTGAGGAGACCGCGGATCTGCTCGATCCGGCCAGTGCGGCGCAGGCGGCCTCTTGCGCTGTTTTGCCGATAACAGTCCGCAGCGACAAACCGGTCGGATGGATTATTCTGGTATCAAGTGATCCGGAACATTACCGGCCGGATTTGGACACGGTTCTGTTGGAGGGGCTCGCGGGTCTGGTCGGTGCGACCTGCATTCGTCTCGGGGTATCCTGAACGCGCATCATGTCAGGCAACGAAAAGACCATAGAGACTTTCGTTGAGCACCTGCGTTACGAGCGGCGACTGTCCGAGCACACGGTCGCAGCCTACCAGCGGGATCTTTCGCGCCTTTGCGATTTTCTGGAAGAGCGGGGCATTGGCCGTCTCACCCAGCTGGCACCTCCCCAGGCAAGGCTGTTCGCAGCCGGACTGCGCCACGCAGGTCTGTCGGGCCGCTCGATCGGCCGAACCCTGTCGGCGGCCAGGTCTTGCTATCGGTACCTGCTCCGCGAAAAGCAGGCAAAGCTCAATCCCTTTGACGGCATCGCCGCGCCGCGCGGCGATCGCAAACTGCCCAACACGCTGAATATCGAGGAGGCGGCACAGCTCGTTTCCATCAAACCGGTATCGGACCTTGACTTTCGTGATCATGCCATATTGGAACTGTTCTATTCTTCAGGCCTTCGGCTGTCGGAACTCGCCCGTACCGATCTTAAGGAGTTGGATCTGGATGCCGCCACGATAGTGGTTACCGGCAAGGGCGACAAGACGCGCATCGTGCCTGTGGGCCGCCATGCCGTCGCCGCGATCCGCGAATGGATCCAACGCCGCGCCGCCTGGGTGGAGGCAGACGAAGAGGCACTCTTTGTCAGTCGTGCAGGGACGCGGCTGGGCGCGCGGGCGATCCAGAAGCGCCTTGAGGTCTGGGCCCTTCGGCAGGGGCTGGATCGGGGGGTCCACCCGCATATGCTGCGCCACTCCTTTGCAAGTCACCTGCTGGAATCAAGTTCTGATCTGCGTGCCGTACAGGAATTGTTGGGCCACGCGGATATCTCCACCACCCAGGTCTATACCCATCTTGATTTTCAGCACCTTGCCAAGGTTTATGACAAGGCGCACCCCCGGGCCCGCCGCCGCCGCTGAATACGCCCGTCGGTCCATCAATTCGCTTGGTTTGCCGGGCAGACCCGGTACAGGACTCACCCTGCCGAGAATCCCCCCGGGGCCTCAAGCCACAGGCGTCGCGGATAAAGCGCTTTCAGGCGCACAGAGCATTTATGGACAGAATAAGCGCCTGATATACATGATAATATTAGGGTTACACCAAATCGGTCCCGATGGGGTGTTTCGCAAACTGTTTCCCACCTGAGAGGGGTTATTTATGTCTTCTGTTGCTCTGATTCCTGTGATCCTGGGCGTCATCGGTCTTTTGGCGGCGTTGCTGGTTTATCGCTCGGTACTTGCCTATTCACCGGGTACCGGAAAAGTGTCTGAAATTGGCGAGAAAATCCATAAGGGCGCTTTGGTGTTTATGCGGCGCGAATATACCTACCTTGTGATTTTTGTCATCGTGGTGGGTGCGGGGATCTTCATCTCAGACCTTGGCTGGAAAACCACGGTCGCGTTTTTCGTTGGTGCACTCGCTTCCGGTTCGGCAGGGTACATCGGGATGTTCACCGCGACCCGGGCGAATGTCCGAACCACCACTGCAGCAGCCGAGAGCGGAGCACCGGCTGCGCTGACGGTGGCATTTTTCGGCGGCTCCATTATGGGTCTCACCGTAGCCGCCATGGGGTTGCTGGGACTGGGTATTTTGTACCTTGCCTTCGGCGGCGATCCGCATACCGCCCACGTGATTCACGGATTCGGCATGGGCGCCTCCTCAGTCGCCTTGTTCTCCCGTGTGGGCGGCGGGATCTTCACCAAGAGTGCAGACGTCGGTGCGGACCTGGTGGGTAAGGTGGAAGCGGGTATCCCAGAGGATGATCCGCGCAACCCGGGTGTTATCGCGGATAACGTCGGTGATAACGTTGGTGACGTCGCCGGCATGGGATCCGATATCTTTGAGTCCTACTGTGGATCCATGATCGCTTCGATCGCAATTGCTGCGACCCTTGCACCGGAAGTCATTAACGCACTGGCGGGAGGCGATCAGTCGAAGCTGATGTTCCTGCCGCTGGCCCTGGCGTCGGTCGGCATTCTGTGTTCAATCGCCGGCATCGTGCTGGTCAAGAGTGCGTCGGGCAAAGCGCCGGATAAGGCACTTCGGACCGGGACCATCGGCGCAACCGTGATTTTCATTGTTGCGGCACTGGCGCTTACCTGGTGGTCGGATATTAGCCTTAATATCTGGTGGTCGGTCGTGGTCGGTGCGCTGGGCGGCATCGTGATCGGACTGGTCACCGAGTACTACACGGCAGGCCCTCCGGTGAAAAAGATTGCCGGCGCAGGAGAGACGGGCCCGGCCACAATCATGATCACGGGACTGTCAGTCGGCATGCAGTCTGTGGTCGTACCGGTGCTGATGCTGTGCGTCATCATTCTGGTCTCGAGCTGGCTGGCTGGACTCTACGGGGTCGGTATCGCAGCAGTGGGCATGCTGGCAACGGTGGGCATCACGATGGCCATTGATGCCTATGGGCCGGTCGCGGATAACGCGGGCGGTATCGCCGAGATGGCAGGTTTGGGCGAAGAAGTCCGCGAGATTACCGATACCCTGGATGAACTGGGCAACACTACCGCAGCGATCGGCAAGGGTTTTGCCATTGGTGCAGCCGCCCTGGCAGCGCTTGCCATCATCTCGGCGTACATCGAAACGGTGGCCTTTCATGTTCCCGATTTCAGCCTTCAAATCAACGATCCGATTGTGCTGGCCGGGATGTTCCTTGGCGGTATTTTCCCGTTTCTGGTCAGCAGCATGACTATGACAGCGGTGGGGGACGCAGCTTTTGACATGATCCGCGAGATTCGCCGTCAGTTCAAGGAGATTCCGGGTCTGCTGGAAGGCACCGCGGAACCGGACACGGATCGCTGTGTTGAGATCGCGACCACGGCTGCCCTCAAGCGGATGGTACCCCCGGGGGTGCTCGCCGTCGGTGCGCCGGTGGTGGTCGGTTTTACCCTTGGCCCTGCAGCGCTTGGCGGCATGCTGGGCGGCGCCCTTTTGGGCTGCGTCCTGCTTGCACTGACCATGGCAAACGCCGGCGGTGCGTGGGATAACGCGAAAAAGTACATCGAAAAAGGCAATCTCGGCGGAAAAGGGTCCGACGTGCACAAGGCAGCGGTCGTCGGTGATACGGTCGGGGATCCATTCAAGGACACTTCCGGGCCGGCGATGAACATCCTGATCAACGTGATGGCGATTGTCTCTTTGGTGATCGCGCCCCTGCTGGGCTGATCGCTAAAGCCACTGTCCTGGGGGCCGGCATTTGCCGGCCCCTTTTTTTTGCATGCGTTCGGGTTAACAATAAACTCTCCGTTGGCTATCAAGAGGCGCCAGACGATGACTGTGCCCATAATTCGTTCCGCTGTGGCAGGGGACCTCGAAGCGATTCGTCGGATTTACAAGCACGATGTGCTGAAGGGGACCGCCTCTTTTGAGATCGATCCTCCGGATCTTGAGGCGATCCGTGAACGTTGGCAGATGGCAGGTAAAGCCGGTTTGCCTTATCTGGTTGCAATCATCGAAAACCAGGTGGTGGCCTTCGCGTATGCACTGCCGTATAGGCCAAGGCCGGCCTACCGCTATACCGTTGAACACTCTATCTACGTTGAGTTGTCCTGGCGCGGGCAGGGTATCGGCAGGCAGTTGCTGGATCGTCTGGTGGAAGCGCTTGCAGGCTGCGGCATTCGCGAGATCATCGGCATCATCGGAGACAGTGCCAACGAGGCATCTCTCTTGGCGCACAAAAGCGCCGGATTTCACCAGGTGGGCACGCTGAAAAACGTGGGACGGAAGTTTGACCAGTGGCTCGACACCGTGATCGTGCAGCGCAGTCTTTCATCCGGCGGGGATCAGGGACCCGAGACTCAATGAAAACACCACCGCTTCGCTGTGAACTTGACCACCTGGTTGTGGGCGCACAAACCCTCGATGAGGGTGCTCGCTACATTGCAGATCTACTGGGAGTCTTCCCGGTGAAAGGCGGTGTCCACCCGCATATGGGCACCCATAATGTGCTGCTTTCGCTGGGGGGATCGGTCTATCTGGAAGTCATCGCCATCAATCCTGACGGCGACCCTCCAGAGCACCCGCGATGGTTTTCCCTCGACAACCCGACTGTCCGGCAGGCTCTCGAGCAGGGCCCTCGACTGCTGACCTGGGTAGCCAGGACTCCGGATATTTCAGGTCTCAACCGTCTTGAGCCTTATGCATCCTGTGACGTGCGCGAAATGTCCCGCGGCGATCTCCGGTGGCTGTTTGCTTTCGCCGTAGACGGCGAGTGTCCGGGAGACGGACTGCTGCCACACGTGATTGAGTGGCGGGGTAAAGCGCATCCGACTGATACCTTGCCTGATTCGCAATGTCACTTCAAAGGCCTTAAGGCAAACCTGGACCTTGGGCACAGGTCGGGGGCCACCATCGCCGCGATGGGCCTGAATCCGCTTTTTACCGCACCCGGACCAGAAGACGATGCGGTGGGGCTGCATGCCGTGATCAAAACGCCACGCGGCGAAATTGTTCTCTGACCCAGAAGACCTTGGGGCATGAACAGGTCTGACACTCAACGAAAGGTGCGCGCCGACTGGAAAGGCGCCCTCAAACTGCTGCTTGCCTTTCAGCGGCATCAAAGACCCGGCAAACTGGAAACCGTTGTTTTTGGGCAGACGTCGGTCGATGTCTATCAACCACCGTCAGTACCTGCCGCGACGGTGATTTTTGTTCCCGGTCTTTCAATCCGCGGTCGGGAAGATCCGAGAATCCGCCGATTGGGTTGGGCGCTGTGCGCCGGGGGTCTGCGGGTTCTGGTTCCGGATGTCCCGAGCATTCGTGCCCTGACCATCTCGACTCGCCAGCCTGATGAAGTGGCCAACCTGATCCGGTCTCTGGTGCAGGACCAGACCCTGGTGACGACCCACCGTGTCGCTCTCATGTCGGTGTCTTTTTCCAGTATTTTTGTTCTGCGCGCAGCACTGGATCCCGTGCTGACTGATCGGGTGACCGCCCTGGGCCTCATCGGGGGCTATTACGATATTGAGCGGGTGGTCGATTTTCTGATTACCTCCAAGCGGGCTGACCCCTACGGCCGACTGGTCATTGGGCGAAGTTACTTTGCCGAGTTTGAGCCTGAGCATACGAAGGCGATAGCGGCTTTGAAAAGGGTAGTGGAGACAGTCGCGACCAACAATCATGAGCCGATACACCTCGATGCCCTGTTTGATATCAATGATCCGCTCGAGCGGTCGGTGCATCAGTTGATGACAGAGCCCGGATCGCGCCAGGCATTTCTAAAAAAAGTGCTCGATGTGTTCGACAGCGCCTGGGTGGGATATCGCGTACCACCTGAATTTCCCAACGACACCCCGCCTGTCTTTCTGCTGCATGGCAGCCATGACCCGGTCATCCCGACGGAGGAATCCGACCGCCTGGCAGATCGCTTCGCCCGACAGGGTCTTGCGCATCACCTGTGTGTCAGCGATCTGCTTGAGCACGGTAACACCGCGATCTCATTTCGACGGATCGTTGACGTGTATCGTCTGGTTGCGGGTTTTGCGTGGTTCTTGGGCCGGACGCAAGCTGGCGGTGATGAACCGGCCTAACTGATCAGTTTTCTTCCCGTACGCTCTGGCACGATACGCAGAGCCGCTGCGTGGGATCAAGCGCGAGCCGCTTTGCAGCGATAGGCTCGCCACAGTCATCGCAAACTCCAAAATTCGGGTCTTCTTCCCCAATGCGGCGCAGCGCGTCGTCTATTGCTTCCAGCATGGCACGCCGCCGCCTCGCCATTTCCAGAGCCATCTGATGATCCTGCATGGCTTCTGCCCGAGACAGGCGTCCGACGCGTGTTTGGTCCAGTTCTACTGTGTGGACGTCATCGAGCTCGGATTCTTGGGAGAGCGCTTCCCGCTGTGCATGTAGCACCTCGCGTAGCGTTTGGCGGTCTATCGGCATTTGACGGCGATCTTAGGTCCGGCACGATGGCGCCAAAAAAAAGAGGGCGCCTTGGGGCGCCCTCTTTGTGACTGAGCGCTGAGCCAGTCTATAGGTAATAAACCACGCCTGCCATGATGGCGGTCAGGATGATAGAAGAGGTAATCACCGCACTGACGGACTGGATGGCGCCGTTCATCTTGCCCCATATCGCGTTGGCTTCAATGATGACCACAATCGCCAGCCCGATGACCAGTGCCACGGTGCTCATCGCCATATCACCAGCGCCGCCCCAGACGCCTCCGTTGGCTATGGGGCTGGCATGGCCGGATGCGACCATGAAGAACAGCATCGGCAGTGAGAAGAGGGTGTTGGTGCGCGAAGCGAGCGCCGCTTTCGGTCCTGCTGCTGCTTTATCGCCTGACTCCAGGCCGATGACGATTTTCTGGTTGGGCCAGATGATCAGCCAGACGTTGAGCATCATGATGGTGCCCATCAGCGCGCCCAGGGTAATGCCGAGGCTAAGGCGCATGTGGAGGATGTAACCGAGCAGCAGCAGTCCGCTCAGGAAGGTGAACATCGCCGCCCATCGGAACCACCACAGCGCCCGCGGTGCCAGTTTGGCCATGACATCAGCTTTGGCGGAATCATCCGCTTCTTTGACGTATTCCGTCTGCACAAAGTTGAAGTAGTACAGCAGGCCGATCCATGCCACGCCGAATACGATATGACCCCAGCGCATCACAATATCCATTATGTATGCCATTTGATTGATTCCTCTCCCAGATACGGGTTGCTTGAGCGCCGCCCGGCGATTGAACCGTTCGGCAGTTAGAAAGCGCAGACTGGCGGTGCGCGAATTACCCCACGAAAAGCAAGCCTGCAGGCCCCTACGACAGGTGAATTTTAGTGCAGGTCTCCCCGCCGCGCCAACGCGGTGGTGCAGCGGGGGATAAAACCTCAGGCGACCGAGGGCAGGCCGGCGAGCGCCATGGCGACTTCAGATTCATCGTAGGCGTGATCCTCAAGTTTTCCAGCGTTGTAGTCGGTATACGCCTGCATATCGAAATACCCATGTCCGCACAGGTTAAAGAGAATGGCGCGGGACACCCCTTCTTCTTTGCACTGCATGGCCTCAGCGATTGCGCCCTTGACGGCATGGTTGGCCTCCGGCGCCGGTACGATGCCTTCGGCGCGCGCAAAGGTAATCCCGGCGTCAAAACACTCGGTCTGGCTGTATGCCGTCGGTGCAATCTCGCCGAGTTCCACTAACTGACTGACCAGTGGCGCCATCCCGTGGTAGCGAAGCCCCCCGGCGTGGGAAGCGGGCGGCACGAAGGAGGAACCTAAGGTATGCATTTTGACCAGCGGCGTGAGGTTGCCGGTGTCGCCAAAATCATAGGCGTACTTGCCTTTGGTGAGGGAAGGACAGTTGGCCGGCTCTACAGCGACCACCCGGGTATCGTGTTCTCCCCTCAGCTTGGCGCCGATAAACGGAAAGCTTAAGCCCGCGAAGTTGCTGCCGCCGCCGGTACAGCCCACGACCACATCCGGATAGTCGTCAGCGAGTTCCATCTGGCGCATGGCCTCCTGCCCAACGACGGTCTGGTGCAGCAGGACGTGATTCAGCACGCTGCCCAGGGAGTACTTGGTGTCATCGCGCTGAGCGGCCACTTCCACGGCCTCACTGATGGCGATACCGAGACTGCCGGTACTGTCGGGATTGTCGGCAAGGATCTTTCTGCCCGACTCAGTCAGGTTGCTGGGACTGGCATGACAGGTCGCGCCGAAGGTCTCCATGAAAGCGCGCCGATAGGGCTTCTGGTCGTAACTGATACGCACCATGAATACCTCGATTTCGAGGCCGAACATCGAGCCGGCCAGGGCGAGTGAGGATCCCCACTGACCCGCGCCGGTTTCGGTCGCGATCCGTTTGACACCCTCCTCTTTGCAGAAAAACGCCTGGGCGATGGCCGTGTTGGGCTTATGGCTTCCTGTAGGGCTGACACCTTCGTACTTGTAGTAGATCCGCGCTGGCGTATCCAATGCCTTTTCCAGCCGGCGTGCGCGGAACAGCGGACTCGGCCGCCATTGGCGGTAGATATCGCGCACGGGCGCCGGAATATCGATCGTCCGCTCGCCGCTGACTTCCTGCATGATGGATGCCATGGGGAAAAGGGGCGCGAGATCATCAGGCCCCACCGGCTGGCCCGTCCCGGGATGCATGACGGGCGCAGGGGGTTCGGGCAGGTCCGCAATGATGTTGTACCAGGTACGCGGTATCTCTTCTTCGTCAAGCAGGAACTTAATCTGGTCTGTCATGATGTTTCCTCAAATTTGATAAAGGTCTTCAGCCTATTGCTTCAAACTAATGATGAAGGCTGCGATAAACAAAACGGCATCGATACCGCTTTCTGCCTGCCAACCTTACACCAGGTTGGGTAGTTGAGGGGGCAGTGGCCCCGCGGAGACGGGGCTGATGGGGTTTGGGGCTCCGTGTGGTTGCCTACCAGCGATATCCAAAGCCAACGGTGAAGGTCTCGTCCATGTCCTCAACGTCGACGGGTGATCCGGCATCGTATTCGAGCTTGAGCAAGGCATTGACTGTGACCTTGGGGCGGACCGGCATCCGGACGCCAATATGGGTATTGATGACGATATCGCTGGTGTCTTCGAAATTCCAAATGCCGACCTGATGGAGGTATGTATCGGTCCTTGGGCCCAGAACATTACTGTTCATGTCCATGCTCCAACTGAAACCAAGATACTGCTCTTTGTCGGTAGTTGTCCGCCTTTCTGACACGAACCCAAGCCCCGGTTCAGTTGAAAAACGAAAGCGAGGTGCGGTTCGCCACTGTTTTCCATAATAGGCGCTGAGCACGGCCCGGCTCTTCAGTTGGGCAAACTCATCTGCCTCAACGTAAAGATTTGCTCCAGCGTAGGTTGTGTCAGTCAAAAAACGGTCGGATTTACCGATCACGGTGTAGTCGTCTGAGGTTTTGACGTCATTGGCGAAGTCCAATTCACCGTTTCCCCGCAGGGTGTAGCGGAAATTGGCCCGACGCCATACAGACTCGAAGTCCAGATCCCACTCTTTTTTATCGGTATTGCCGGACTGAATCTCGAAGGCCAAACGCACATTGCCGGTCCAGTGGGTGCCGTCTCCCAACATCCAGGACTCAGGATTGATCAAGTCAATGTCGGCGAGGGAGTAACTCATCACGCCATCTTTGGTGTTGATGGCCAGGGGTTCGTGAGTCAGTGTGACTTTGGGCAGACGGATCAGGCGCCCGTCGTGAAACTTGAAGACCACAACCTGCTCCGAGGCCAGCTCGGCGACATTGTTTATCGGAATCGACAAAGCCCCCGCATGGCGAGACTCAAAATGGATCTCCCCTGAATCGCCGCTTAACAGTTTCCCAAAAATCACTGAGCCATCTTTCAGTTTGAGCGTGTCGGGTGACGGCGTGGTTGCGTCATCAGCGAGCAGCGTTTGACCAAAGACGACGGCAACTGCGAAAAGCACGCCGCGGGCAAGGGTTTTCAGGGGAGTTGAATGGAACATGGCGTTCTCGATCGGCTCAAGCAATGTGGCAAACAGCGCCGAATTATAAAACGTCGCAAGACCTGATCAACCCGCAACCGGGGTTCGAACACGGGCGCTGCTGGATTCAGCCGGGATGGGCTGGCTCAGGCGCGCAGGCGCTTACTGTGAGTCAGGAGGTAAAGGCTCAGCGCAAAAAAGCAGAGGATGAAGACACCAATCATGGCAAAGGAAAACGTCAGGCTGACATCGCTGATACCCAGAAAGCCGTACCGGAATGCATTCACCATGTACAGGATGGGATTCGCTTTGGAAAACTGTTGCCAGAAGTCCCCCAGCAGATGGATGGAATAGAACACCCCACCGAGATAGGTCAGGGGTAATAGAACAAAAGTCGGCACGATCGACACATCGTCGAAGGTTTTGGCAAAAATCGCGTTGATCAACCCGCCAATTGAGAACAGGATTGCCGTCAGAACCGCGACGCTGGTCAGGATGCCCATGTTGAATACATTGAGATCGGTAAACAGCAGGGAGATCCCGGTGACGATCAGCCCGACGAGCATGCCTCGAGCGACACCTCCCGTGACATAGGCCAGCAGGATGATGCTGTTGGGGGTAGGGGACACCAGCAGTTCCTCAAGGGATTTTCCCCACTTGGCACCGAAGAAGGATCCCACGACGTTCTGATAACTGGCGTTGATGACGGCCATCAGAATCAGCCCCGGTACCAGAAAGTCCATATAGTCAAAACCATCCATCTGGCCAATCCGCTCACCGATCAGACTGCCGAAAATCACAAAGTACAGCAGGGTGGAGATGGCTGGAGGCACCAGCGTTTGCTGCCAGATCCGCATAAAGCGCGTGATCTCTTTAAGCACGATGGTCGCGTAGGCGATCCATTGCTCGCGGGGCGTCACTTACCCTCCACAGGGCTGTGACCCAGGCGGTTAATGAAGAGCGCTTCGAGTCGATTGGCCTTGTTGCGCATGCTTGTCACGCGAATGCCGTTGTCCGACAGGACGCCATAAAAATCGTTGAGATGCTCTTCCTGTTTGATATCGATCTCCAGCGTGGTCGGATCAATGAGTCTCGCAGTTCTGTCGAGGCCGGTGGGTATTGATGCCAATGGCTGCTCAAGGTCGAGCACGTAGGTTTCCAGATGCAGCTGGCGCAGCAGTTGGCGCATGGAAGTGTTTTCCACCAGTTTGCCGCTATCGATGATGCCGATGTTGCGGCAAAGGTGTTCGGCCTCTTCAAGATAGTGCGTCGTCAGGATAATCGTGGTTCCCGAACGATTAATTTCCCGCAGGAAGTCCCACATCGACCGACGGATTTCAATATCGACGCCAGCGGTCGGTTCGTCGAGTATCAGCAGGCGCGGCTCGTGGACCAGGGCGCGGGCAATCATGAGCCGACGCTTCATGCCGCCCGAAAGTTGACCGGCCTGGTCGTTGCGCTTCTTCCACAGGCCCAGCAGCGTCAGGTATTTTTCAGTGCGTGCCAACGCGGTGCGCCGGTCGATGCCGTAGTAGCCAG
The DNA here is from genome assembly GCA_016845525.1 of Pseudomonadota bacterium. GTDB lineage: Bacteria > Pseudomonadota > Gammaproteobacteria > Arenicellales > UBA868 > UBA868. The sequence goes on along the minus strand of JAERSQ010000158.1, from coordinate 17,604 downwards.
CCTGGTTTCGGACAATCTGCAGAGGCGTCTCGAAGATATTGAAATTGAATTCCTGAGGCACTACGCCCAGAAAGGATTTGGCTTGGGGGAAGTTGCTATCGATATCCACACCGAACACCTCGACACGCCCCGCGGTTTTGATGACCAGCGAGGCCAGCACGCCGATGACGGTCGATTTGCCCGCCCCATTAGGGCCGAGCAGGGCATAGAAATCTCCTTGGGGCACGGCAAGGTCAACGCTTTGCAACGCCGTCACGCCATTGCCGTAGGTCTTGGATAACTGTGTGGTTTTAAGGGCGAATTCCAAGCGGTGACTCAGAGCAGTAATGCCGTGAAGAGAGTGGGAGATGGCGCCTCAGGGCGCGTTTTTCAAGAGCACCTGAACTTTATTGACTCAGGACGCACTTCTGATAAAGGTCTTTCAGCCGGTGATCCGGATCGTAACGCGCTTTGAGGGCGCGGTAGTGGCCCCCGCCATATTGCCGGTCGAACGCTTCCTGACTGTAGAAGCTTTCTGAATATAGGGACTTGATCCCGCCGAGTTCAGTGACTTCATCCTCGATCAGTCGGTTGAAATGCCCCCGCGGATAGTTTTGCCGACTGCGGACCCCGTCCCAAAAGCCGAAGTTGATATACAGGGTGTCATCCCGCATAGGGAAAAGCGGGTATTCACCTCGGGTTCGGTCGTGCCGGGCGGGGCAGACCCAGACCGGGCGAATACCGATCTCGCGTTCAAAGAACTCAAGAAAGGCCGGCGCACTTTCCAAAGGAATGTCGACATCCTGAATCACAGATTCGCGATGAATCCCTGTCAGCGTGTTCAGTCTCCGGGTCAGCCCGACCCGTGTGTTCCAGCGCATCACCTTCTGGTAGGTAATCGAGTTGAGCCGCCCGCGTCCCAGCAGGCGACGCATCAGCGGGTTCTGCACATAGAGGTTCTTGGAGCACCAGAACCAGTCGGTATCCCAGCGCCACAGGTAGTCGCGAACCGTGAGGTAGTCCTCACTGCGCTGGCGGATGGACCGGTAGAAAATGTTCAGATAGGTGTAGTCGCTGGTATAAGGCGCCTCATCGCAGAATTCACCCAATACGAGGTAGTGCTCACCTGGAGAGAAAACGACCCCGTCCACAAAATCGTAAGACTCGCGGGTGGCCGCTTCGAGCCTTGCGAAAAATTCGTCCGGGTCCCGCAAGTGCAGGTGTGTCAGCCGGACATAGGGCTTCACGGGAATCCCTTCAATCCGAAGGCGCAGGATGTATCCCAGCGAACCATAGGAGTTGGCAAGCCCGAAGAAAAGATCGCGGTGCTCGTTATCGGGCGTGCAGCAGATAATGTCGCCGTTGCCCAGCAGCACGTCCATTTCCAGCACAGTCTCGTGCGGCAGGCCGTATCGGAAAGAGGAGGATTCGATACCGATACCGCCTATGGCGCCGCCGATAGTGATCGATTTCAACTGGGGTACCACTGCGGGCATCAGCCCGTGTGTCAGGGCAGCATCCGCGAGGGCTTCGTAGGTCACCATCCCCTCGGTTTCGATCACGCGGGTATGTGGATCAACCGACAGCACGTGCTGAAAGTCACTTACGTCGAGCGTATCGCCCCGGGTCCCACGATCCCGAAACAGGTTGGAGGTTGCCTTGCCGAGACGGATTTCCCCGCCGCCCCCAAGCCGCAGGCTCTCGGCGAGGCGATCGCGGCGTTCCTGATAACTCATATGGGCCGCTTCAGAAGCCGACGGTCTGGCTGTCTTTTCGAGGGTCTGATCCGCCCGTATAGCCGTGCCCGGTTCGCATGATGACCTGACCGCTGCCAAAAAGTCCGGGCTTGGGTTGGGGGACGATGTGGTGGCCTCGGCGCTTGAGTTCCTCAGCAAGATGATTCAGACCACTTTCGATCGTGATGGAAAAGTCTTCGTGCACATGCCACCGGGGTGCATCCAGGGCCTGCTGCGGTGAGCAGTCGTCGTGCAGGATAGCATTCAGTACCTGAACCTGGCCCTGTGGTTGGTGGTGCCCGCCCATCACCCCAAAGGCCATGAACGGATTGCCACCCCGGGTGGCAAGGGCCGGGATGATCGTGTGATACGGGCGCTTGCGACCCGCGACCTGATTGGGGTGCCCGGGCTCGGTCACGAAACCTTTTCCCCGATTCTGCATCGAGATCCCGGTATGAGGGACCACCATGCCGGCGCCGAAATTATCGTAATGTGACTGAATCATCGAGACCATCATGCCGCTGGCATCAGCTGTCGCGAGGTAAACGGTTCCTTTGTCGGGTTGGATCTCGACATCGGGTGTGCTGGCTTGGTTGAGGCTGATATGTCCGGCGCAACGGGCCAGGAAAGCGTCGTCGAGCAACTGATCAGTAGAGACCATCATGGCGTCGAGGTCGGCGACATGGCGCTGCGCCAGAAAGAAGCCGGTCTTGATCGCTTCGATTTGCAGGTGAACACGATCTGCCGACAGGGCTTCATAGCGCTCAATCTCCAGGTGCTGCAGGATGCCCAGTGCGATCAAGGTAACGATGCCTTGCCCACTAGGCGGAATCTCATGGACGGTGAGGTCTGCATAATCCAGCGCGATGCAGTCGGTCCAGAAGCCCTCGTGGCTTGCCAGATCATCGGGCGTCATCACGCCATGGTGGCGGGCGCAGTCTGCTGCTATTTTTTGCGCCAGGTCGCCTCGGTAAAAACTTTCCCCCTGTGAGGCGCAGATCTCCTCAAGCGTGTCCGCCATCGCCGGACAACGGAACAGCTCCCCTTCTTTGGGGGCTCGCCCATCGAAGGTGAAGGTGTCGTAGAAGCCCTCATTCTGGACGAATCTGTCGACCACGCGGCCCCATGCCTGGGCCAGCACGGGTGAGACAAGATAACCGTCGCGTGCGTAATGGACGGCGTTGCCAAAGAGTTGTTCAAGCGGCAGGGAGCCAAATCGTTTCCAGAGCTGGATCCAGGTGTCGACCGCCCCCGGAACGGTAACGCTGTCCCAGCCCTGCTCGGGCATTCCGTCGCGGCCGGCAAAGTACTCCGGTGTCCAACCCGCCGGAGATTGGCCGCAGCCGTTAAAGCCATGGAGACTTGCGTCATCTGCAATGATCGCAAAGGCGTCGCCGCCGATGCTGTTCATGGTCGGCTCAACAACGGTCAGGCAGATAGCTGTTGCCACGGCTGCGTCAACGGCGTTGCCGCCGTGTCGGAGCATCTCAAGTCCTGCCTGGGCGGCAAGTGGTTGTGAGGTGCTCACCATTTGGCCGGCGTATACCGCAGACCGGCGTGACGGGTGGCGATGGTGGTGATCGACTTGTTCAAACATGGTTGTGACTGTCGGGAAGGGTCGGTTGGAAATGATGCCGTTTTTGCATCAGCACTCTTTTTGTGGATGTCGTTTGACTGGCCTTGGAACGCATTCCAAAACGCAGTCTAGCACCGGTTTTTGTTGAGCCGCGTCCGGGCGGATCATGAGCCGTGCGTGCATACTTTTTGGAGATGATCCAGCAGCGTGTCGAAGTGACCGGGCTCCTTGGCCATATCGGCACGCAGCCGCGCGCTGCAGTGCGCTTCGAGCGGCATGTTGAGCATATCCCAGCGATATCTAACCGGCTCAAAAGGTTCAACTTCACCGATCAGGATACGTGCACTTTTTTCGGCAGGTTGTCCAAACCAGTCGACACGCCCCTGGCTTTTGACAACGTCCAGGTGGGCAAGGCCTTCGCCCGCGATGTAGGTATACAGGCCCTGGTCATCGCGTTCAATCGTGTTGTGGATATGCCCATTCAGAATGGTCCGGGCACCGATACGCAGCAGTTGCTCACGCAGCCACTCTCCTTCGCCAAGGTTCTCGATACTGTGATCAGAGGGTCGTCCTTCAATCGGTCGCAGGTCGGTAATCGGGCGATGGCTGAAGATGACGTATTCACGGATGCCGGGGTTATCTTCAAGCGCTGGCAGCTGGCGGAGTAGCGCCCCGCGCATTCCCCCCGACCAGGGAATGGTGTCGGCTGCGGTATCGAGATTGATGAACTGGATGCCGCCAAGATGGAACGTGGAGTTGCGCGGTCCAACGCCGCGCTCAAACCAGTGCAGCAGGTTCTGATCTAAGCCCCGGACAATGTCGTGATTGCCGAGTGCCGAATAAACGGGCACCGGACTGTTGGCGAGGTGACGGATGACACTGAGATCGTCGCCCGGCTCGTAGTAGAGATCGCCCAGCAGGAGCAGAAACTGGGCTCCGAGCTGATGGGTCCGCTGCAAGCACCATTCGAGTTCACGGCCGCCACCGGTGTCTCCGATGGCAGCGAACCGGTAACTATCGGCAAACGGCACTTCCCAGCGCAGCGTGAGTTCGCTGTCGGGAGTCACTTCACCCTGCACGGTTCGTTTAAGGCCGTCTATGGATTCATCGTGAATTTGTCCACGGCCGTCATGCTTGAGTACTGCCAGGGGATGGACGTTGTCGATCGTCACATGGAATACGCCCTGGGTCCGAAGCGCCGGTTCCGGGGTGAACGCACGCCAGGCAAGAGACGGGCCTTCAGTTCCGATGAGAAAGGCGCCATCTGCAAATACCGGAAAATCACCTTCAGGATGGCGGGCCTCATGTTTCACGTGCCGCGGTTCTGCCATCAGCGGCATCCGCAGGCCCCGCATCGCGAGCGCATTGATGCCTACGCCGGCGCCAACGAGTGTCAGTGCGCCCAGGAACTGTCGGCGGGAGGAAGGTTTGCTCATCGTTTTGGGACTGATATGGTAACGCGCGATGATGGGGCTCCTGCCTGATTTGGGGCAAGATGTCCGGTGAATCAGGCTGGCCTTGATCGACGGCGTACAGCCCGTTCAAGTGCCCATAGAGTGGCGCGATTTTAGCACCGCGCCGGCTTTTATCCTGTGAAGCGCTGCGGCACAGTCCCGACTCAATCGGATTCTGAATCGCGAATCAGTCGGGTCAGGGTGTCCGGATCAAAGATCGTCAAACACTGTCGGGTGGCTTCGATGAGGCCAGCCTGTTTCAATTGATTAAGCGTGCGAGTGACGCTTTCTCGAGTGGTGTTGGTGCGGCTCGCGAGATCCGCATGGGTGGGCGGCGGCGTGATTTCCACGACCCCGTCTTTCGCAGGATGCATACGGGCCAGCCGGAGCAGTTCGGCGTGAATCCGATTACCGGTGTTGAGCGTACTGAACTCGAAAACCTTCTCGTCTGCCCGACGCACCCTTGCGGCAAGTTCAATCATCAGTGCCCACATCACGTCGGGATGTGAGTTGATTACCTCATTAAACACAGTGGCTGACAGTGAGGCCAACAGACTCTCCTCCAGGGTCACGACAAAACTGGATCGTGGCTGGCCATCAAGCGCAGAGAGTTCACCAAAGATGTCGCCCTGGACCAACTCGGCAAACGTGATCTCCTTGCCCGCATCTGAGAAGGTCTTGGCGCTGACACGTCCCTTGCAGATGAGGTACACCTCGTCGGAGGGTGCATCCTGGGCAAGGACTTCACTGCCGCTGTCGTGGCGTGACCAGGTACATTTTTCTGCGAGCGCAGCCAGTGCCTCGTCTGATAAGGTTGCCAGGATGCGCACCTGGGCCAGAGCGGTCGCGCTGATATTGCCGCCTGCTTGCTTTGCCATATCACTACTCCATTGGCCTGTAGGGGTTACCATAACCGATTAACGATGCGTCGGCGAGACAGGGCTTTTCCCGCCTGAATGGGATGCGGCGCCCGACCCGAAGCCGCTATGATCCAGCGCTATGGAAGCCCGTTTGCCGAGCCGGATTGTCTGCCTGACTGAGGAAACCACCGAGACGCTTTACCGGATCGGTGCGGCCGATCGAATTGTCGGCATCTCGGGGTTTACGGTCAGGCCGCCGCAGGCGCGCAAGGAAAAGCCCCGGGTCAGCGCGTTCACCAGTGCCCGTATCGACCGGATTCTTGCGTTGTCACCCGATCTGGTTTTGGGTTTTTCAGATCTGCAGGCTGATATCGCTCAGGAACTGATTCGTGCCGGGGTGAGTGTCATGGTGTTTAATCACCGCTCGGTCAACGGCATTTTGGACATGATGAAAACGCTGGGCGCCCTGGTGGGTGCCCTCGAGCCGACCGAAGCCCTGATTGCTGAATGCCGGGCGAATCTTGCCCGTGCCAAGCGATCGGCACGGGCACCGCGTCCCCGGGTGTATTTTGAAGAATGGGACTCTCCCCAGATCTCCGCGATCCGCTGGGTTTCGGAACTGATTGAGATAGCCGGCGGGCAGGATATCTTCCCCGAACTCGCGCAGTGTCCGGATGGCAAGAGCCGGATCATTACCGACCCAGAAGAAGTGATTCGCCGACAGCCCGACATCATTATCGGGTCGTGGTGCGGCAAGAAGTTCCGGCCCGAAAAGGTGGCCGCCCGCCCCGGATGGTCCGGGATCCCGGCAGTCAAAAACAACGCGCTCTATGAGATCAAGTCGGCGGAGATTCTCCAGCCTGGTCCTGCCGCTTTAAGTGACGGATTGTTACGGCTTTGTACCATTATGGATACTTGGCACACGGCCCCGGGTCAGCCGGTTCCTAATCCGCGGCCGCACGTCACTGCCTGAGTGCCCCGTCGTTCCAGACCTCAAAATCCATTGCCGCCTTGATCAGTGAGCGGGTGTAGTCATCTTCCGGTGCACAGAAGATCTGCTCCGCTCTGCCGTGCTCCACTACCCGACCCGAGCGCATCACAATGATCTCGTCCGCGAGTGCGCGGACCACTCGAAGATCATGACTGATAAAAAGATAGCTCAGCCCGTATGTTTCCTGCAGTCGAAGCAGCAGGTCAATCATCTGTGACTGCACTGCCCGGTCGAGTGCGGATGTGGGTTCATCCAGAACGATCAGTTCGGGTTTCAGGATCAGCGCCCGGGCAAGCGCGATCCGCTGGCGCTGCCCGCCTGAAAATTCATGGGGGTAGCGCAGTCGGGTATCAGGATCCAGCCCGACTTCCTGCAGGGCCTCGATAACCCGGGACTCCTGATGCGGTCTCTCAACGAGACCGTGGGCTTCAAGGCCTTCAGCCACAATGTCACCGACGCTCATGCGCGGGCTGAGGCTGCCGTAGGGGTCCTGGAAGACGATCTGCATTTGACGGCGCAGGGGCTGTAGCGCGTTACGGGACAGGCCGTCGATACGCTGGTCTTTAAAGCGGATTGCTCCGCGGCTTTCGGTGAGCCGCAGCAGCGCCAACGCCAGGGTCGTCTTGCCTGAGCCACTTTCGCCCACCACGCCCACGGTGCGCCCGGGATGCAGTGTCAGACTGACCCCATCCACCGCCCGAACGTGATCGACCGTGCGTCGCAAGAGACCTTTGCGCACCCCGAACCACACGCCGAGCTCATGGGCCTCAAGAAGCGCTTCGCCCGATGCCGCGCCCGCCGCTCGCCGGGCTTTGGGTTCTGACTCGATCAGTGTCCGGGTGTATGCCTGTGCGGGCATCTCAAAAATCTGGGAGGTATTTCCGGATTCCACCACCTTGCCTCCCTGCATCACATAAATCCGATCGGCGGTCTTGCGCACCACCCCTAGATCATGCGTGATCAGGAGCAGCGCCATACTGAGTTGTTGGCAGAGTTCATCGAGGAGCGCAAGAATCTGCGCCTGTGTGGTGACGTCGACCGCCGTTGTCGGTTCATCGGCAATCAGGAGCCTGGGCTCGTTGGCAAGCGCCATGGCGATCATGACTCTTTGGCGCTGGCCGCCGGAAAGCTGGTGCGGCCAGGATTTCAGTTGACGCTTCGGATCCCGGATCCGTACCTGCTGCAGCAGCTGCAATGCGCGCTGGCGCGCGTCGGGTTCTTTCAGTTTCTTGTGCAGGATCAGGGTTTCACAGATCTGTTTCTCCACCGTGTGCAGCGGGTTCAAAGACAGCATGGGCTCCTGGAAGATCATGCCGATGCGTCCGCCGCGCACGCCCCGCAGTGTGTTCTCGTCGGCCCCAAGCAGTTCTTCCCCTTCAAACAGAATACTGCCGCCGGGATGGCTCGCCCGCGGATAGGGCAGCAGTCCCAGGATGGAGGCGGCCGTCACGGATTTCCCTGATCCGGATTCGCCCACCAGCGCAACCCGCTCACCCGCGTCAATGGTGAGCGAGACGTCTTTAACCGCATCAATCTGTGTGTTCGGCGCCGCAAATCGCACCGACAGGTGATGAATCTCGAGCAACGGGCGGGGAGGCGGGGGGCTGTTCATCACGAGTCGATGGCCTTGCGCGGATCAAAGGCATCGCGGACCGCCTCGCCAACAAATATCAACAGGCTCAGCATCAGTCCGATGACGAAGAACCCGGTGAATCCGAGCCAGGGCGCCTGCAGGTTTGCTTTACCCTGAGCAAGCAGTTCACCCAGCGATGCGGATCCGGGCGGCAGGCCGATACCCAGAAAATCGAGCGAGGTCAGCACGGTGACGGAGCCCGCGAGGGTAAAGGGCATGAAGGTGATCGTGGCGACCATGGCGTTTGGCAGCAGGTGCCGGAACATGATGACGGTGTTGCTGACACCGAGTGCCTGGGCAGCGCGGACATACTCAAAATTGCGGGCTCTGAGGAACTCGGCGCGCACCACACCGACAAAGCCCATCCAGGAAAACAGTAACAGCAGACCCAACAGCCACCAGAAGTTGGGCTCTACCACGCTGGCCAGGATGATCAGCAGGTACAGCGTCGGCAGCCCGGACCACACTTCGATGAGGCGTTGGCCCAACAGGTCGGTCCATCCACCGAAGTAGCCCTGCACGGCGCCGGCGGCCACACCGATGACGGCGCTTATGAGGGTCAGGGTGAAACCGAACAGCACTGAAATCCGAAAGCCGTAAATGGCCCGGGCGAGTACATCCCGTGCCTGATCATCGGTGCCGAGCCAATGCTGGTGATCAGGCGGAGCAGGGGCAGGGACGGGAAGATCCCAGGCCACAGTCTGGTGGTGATAGCGGATGGGCGGCCAGAGCATCCATCCTTCTGCATCAATGAGGTCTGCAAGAAACGGATTGCGGTAATCCGCCTCGGTCAGGAAGTCTCCGCCAAATGTGGTCTCGGGATAAGCCTTGAAAATCGGCATATAGACCTCGCCCCGGTAGACCACGACAAAGGGCTTGTCGTTGGCGACGAATTCGGCAAAGAGCGACACGATAAACAGGGTCAGAAAGATCCACATCGACCACCACCCGCGCCGGTTCGCCCGGAAATGATGCAGTCTTCGCCGTGTCAGGGGGCTAAGTCCTTGACTGTCCATCTAGGTGTCCCGGCTTTCAAAATCGATCCGCGGATCGATGAGGGTATAGGTGAGGTCGCCGATCAGACTCATCACAAGCCCGAGCAGCGAGAAGAAAAAGAGCGTGCCGAACATCACCGGATAGTCCCGAGCGAAGGCCGCCTCGAAGCCGAGCAGGCCAAGCCCGTCCAGAGAGAAGATGATCTCAATGAGCAGTGAGCCGGTGAAGAGAATGCCGATAAACGCGCTGGGAAAGCCGGCGATCACGATGAGCATGGCATTGCGGAACACATGACCGTAAAGCACCCGGCGTTCGCTCAAGCCCTTCGCCCGCGCAGTGAGCACGTACTGCTGATTAATCTGGTCAAGAAAAGAGTTTTTGGTCAGCATGGTGAGTGTGGCAAAGCCGCCGATGGTCATGGCCAGCACCGGCAGGGCGATATGCCAGAAGTAATCCAGAATGCGTGATGGCCAGGACAGCATCTCCCAGTTCTCCGAGGTGAGCCCGGCAAGGGGAAACCAGTCGAGATAACTGCCGCCGGCAAAAACCACCAGCAGGAAGACCGCAAAGAGAAAACTGGGAATGGCGGTGCCGAGGACCACCAGCACGCTGGTCCAGATATCAAAGCGGGTCCCGTCCCGGACAGCCTTGGAGATGCCCAGCGGAATTGAGATGAGATACACCAGCAGCGTGGTCCAGATCCCGAGCGAGATGGATACCGGCATTTTGTCGAGCACCAGTTCCACGACCGAGCGGTCACGGTAAAAACTTTCACCGAAGTCGAGCATCAGGTACTGCTTCATCATGGCGAAGAAGCGTTCATGCAAAGGCTTGTCAAAGCCAAAACGGGCCTCAAGTTCGGCGATGAAATCCGGATCAAGACCCTGGGCGCCGCGGTACTTGCCGCCGAAGGCATCACTGCTGCCCGCAGTCGACAGGGTCTCACTCGCGCCGGTGCGCGTGACCCGTTCGGTCATATCGGCACCGACTCCGGTGAGCTGTGAAATGATCTGCTCCACCGGCCCCCCGGGGGCCACCTGGATGATCACGAAATTGATTACCATGATCGCAAACAGCGTGGGAATCATCAGCAGCAGTCTGCGGACGATATAGGTGCTCATGATCGTGCGGGGGTGGGTGGGGTTATTGCCGGTGTGTTTCCAGGGCGCTGGCGCGCTCTTCGTCGAACCACCATCGGTCCGTCATGACGCCCGTGCGCACCGGTGTCTTCGGCATCCCGAACTTGTCCCAGTAAAGTACCCGGTCAGCCCGGATGTGCCAGTGTGGGACAACATAATGACCCCATGACAGCACCCGATCCAGCGCGCGGGTCCGCTGGTTGAGTTGCTCGCGCGAGTCTGAGCGCAGCATCAGGCCGATGAGTTCATCCACCACCGGATCGCGCACCCCGGCAAGATTCCGGCTGCCCGCCGAGTCCGCTGCCGCCTGGCTCCAGTATTCGTACTGCTCGTTGCCCGGCGTTTCACTTTGACCCCAGACCCACACCATCATGTCGAAGTCGAACTGGCGAAAGCGGTTGATGTACTGGTTCTCGTCCACCAGGCGCACTTTGGCCTCGATCCCCAGCCGCTTCAGGTTACGAACATAAGGCAGCACAATGCGCTCAAAGGCGGGGCTCACAAGGAGGATCTCGAAGCGCAAAGGTGCCCCGGTGTTGGCATTCACCAGTCGGAGATCCTGAACCACCCATCCCGCGTCCTTCAGCAGAGCATTGGCCCGGCGCAGGTTGTCACGCAGCCAGCCGCTGCCGTCCGTCACCGGCGGGGCGTAAGCCTCACCGAAAACCGCCTGTGGCACTTTGCCGCGAAACGGTTCCAGTACGGCGAGTTCTTCGCCCTCGGGTTTGCCCCGGGCAGCGAGATCGGAATTCGAGAAGTAACTGCGGGTGCGGGTGTACTGACCGTTAAAGAGGTTGCGGTTGGTCCACTCAAAGTCAAACGCCAGCGCGAGCGCTTCGCGCACCCGCGGGTCGGAAAACTGCGCGCGACGGGTATTCATGACGAAGGCCTGCATACCGGTCGGCCTTCTGTTTGCAACCAGCTCTTTTTTCAGCCAGCCTTTCTCGACGACGGCCACGTTGTAGTCTTCCGCCCAGGCTTTCGCCTGATTCTCCAGTCGAAAATCGATATCCCCGGCTTTTAGCGCCAGTCGGATCGGCGTTGCATCACGGAAGAAGTCGGTCCGGATGGTCTGAAAATTCTGCAGCCCCCGGCGTACCGCAAGATCCCGGCCCCAGTAGTCTTCAACGCGCTCCCGGATCGTAAACCGGCCCGCTTCAAAATCGCGGATCTGGTAAGGCCCACTGCCCAACGGGGGGTCCAGTGTCGTGGCACCAAAGTCCCGGGTGACCCAGTAGTGTTTGGGCAGAATCGGCAGTTGGCCCACAATAAGGGGCAACTCACGGTTATTCGATTCGCTGAAAGTAAACCGCACCCGCGCGGCATCCAGTGCTTCCACGGCCGCGACGGCACCGTAATAGAACCGGTACTGAGGATTACCCTGACTGACCAGGGTTTCAAAAGACCAGGCGACATCTTCGGCGGTGATGGCGGTGCCATCGTGCCAGCGCGCCTCGGGACGAATATGAAAAATTACCCAGGAACGGTCACGGGGCCACTCAATGGATTCGGCGATCAAGCCGTAACCGGTGAAAGGCTCGTCCGCACTCGTGACCAGCAGCGTTTCCACTGCGCCGGTACTGACCGCGTTACCCTTGGGGATGAAGGGGTGAAAACTGTCAAAAGTCCCTTGGGCAGCAAGCCGTAGACTGCCTCCTTTGGGAGCATCGGGATTAACGTAATCAAAATGACGGAAGTCGGCGGGATAACGGGGTGTCTCGGAGTCGAACATGGAAATGGCGTGGGCGCGCAATACCTCTGCGGTCAGCGCCGGCAGGGGACTCAGGGCGAGCCAGATAAACAGAAACCATCTCATGGTCGACTCATTATATCTTTGGGCATCGCCATGCCTTTATGGGACCTGATTCGATGGGTGTGAAGCCGCCACCTTCCGGGGCTACGGGAGGACCGCCCGATACCATCCGCCACTTTGGCCGGGCCGTATTGCGCTGGTACCGCCAGCACGGCCGTCACGACCTGCCTTGGCAGGTCAAGGGCGATCCTTACCGGGTGTGGGTTTCAGAAATCATGCTGCAGCAAACCCAGGTGGCGACCGTGATTCCATTCTATGAGCGCTTCATCCGCCGCTTTCCGGATGTGGTGACGCTGGCCAGAGCCAGGGTCGACACGGTGTTGAGTTACTGGACGGGGCTGGGTTACTACGCGCGGGCCCGCAATCTGCATCGTGCAGCGCGGATCATCCTGAAAGAGCATGACGGCGTGTTCCCCGATGAGTTCGGGAGCGTCTTGGCTTTGCCGGGGATCGGTAAATCTACCGCCGGGGCCATACTGAGTCTGGCCAGCGACCAACGTCACCCCATCCTCGACGGTAACGTTCGCCGGGTGTTGGCAAGGTACTTCGCGGTGGCCGGAGAGACCTCGCGCAAGGATATCCAAGCTGCCCTGTGGCAGCACGCCGAGGCGGTCTTGCCCAAACGTGACACCCTGGCTGCGCCGTTTAATCAGGCGATGATGGATCTGGGCGCGCTGGTGTGTACCCGCAGCAAACCGCAGTGCAGGGTGTGCCCCCTCGTTGGGAACTGTCAGGCCTATGCATTGGGTACACCGGATGCGTTCCCAACGCGCGGCAACAAGCCGGCCAGACCCACCCGGGAGGTGACCTTTATCATCTTGACGGATCCAAAAGGGCGGGTGCTGCTTGAGCGCCGGCCCGCATCAGGAATCTGGGGAGGCCTCTGGGGGTTTCCAGAGTGCTCATTGGGTGAAACGCCGGTGCACTGGTGTCAGCACAGGTTCCATATCCGGGCCACCGGGTCTGCAGCATTGCCCGTGATGCATCATGGCTTCACCCATTACGTCTTGAAGATCCATCCGCAGCCCCTGCGGGTGAGTCACGCCGCGGGCGCTAAAATCGAGGGCAGGGATCGCGTATGGCTCTATCCTGGCGCGCCCGGAAGGCGGGGCCTGGCTGCCCCCATAAAGCAATTATTGGAACAACTGGATAAGAAACATGAGTGACAAAATTCAATGCGTGGTGCTGAATCGCCCGGCCGAGCCGATGGCGAGTGCACCGTGGCCCGGGGACCTCGGTCAGCGCATCCTGCTAGAGGTCTCGAAAGAAGGCTGGCAGCAATGGCTGTCCCGACAGACCATGCTGATCAATGAGCAGCGATTGAGTCCGATCAACCCAGAGCACCGGGCTTACCTCGAAGCACAGATGACCGCGTTTCTTTTCGGCGATGGGGGTGATGAGCCGGAGGGCTGGGTTGCCCCTGAAGGAGGCTAGAGCCGGAAAAGTTGCTATACTGACCCCTTTACTGAAGCATTTCCCCGGCTGACTGCCCCGCCTGATTAAACGACAATGCCACTCGACCGCGTCAGTGCGGTTTAGGGTTCGGCATCAACCGAACCCGCCAACCTGCTGTCCCGTCGGAAACACGGTGCCCAACCGGCCGCGTGCCGCCGAGGCGCCTATAACCATAATATCTTGGCATCGTGACCAGGCTTATAGTTGATGGGATCACGACAAAGGAGTCATCATGACCGAAGCTAAAGCCCACAGTGCTTATGGTCTTGAAAACCACGGCCTGCGCAATCCGAAGGCCGTCCACTGGAACCTGACCCAGGCGGCGCTCGTCGAGCACGCCATCCGTAAAGGCGAGGGGGCGCTCACCCGTTTCGGGCCGTTGGTCGTCAACACCGGACAACACACCGGCCGTTCCGCCAACGACAAGTTTGTCGTGCGGGACGAAACCACCGAGAACGAGATCTGGTGGGGCAAAGTGAATGCGCCCTACAGCCCCGAACACTTCGATGCACTTTTTGCGCGAATGTCCGATTATCTTGAAGGCAAAGAATGGTACGTGCAGGATTGTTTTGCCGGCGCGGACCCTGACCGCCGTCTGCCGGTTCGTATCATTAACGAACTTGCCTGGCACAGCGCTTTCGCGCGCAACATGTTTATTGTTGGTTCAGACGAAGAGCAGGCCCGCCATGAGCCGGGCTTTACCGTGATCAATGCGCCCGGCTTCTCCGCAGATCCTGCGGTCGACGGGACCAATTCGCCTACCTTCATCATCGTCAACTTTTCCAAAAAGCTCGTCATCATCGGCGGTACGAGTTACGCGGGCGAGACCAAAAAATCGATCTTCAGCGTCATGAATTACCTGCTGCCCCGCCAGGGCGTGCTGTCGATGCATGCCTCGGCCAACATTGGGGACGATGGCAGCACGGCGGTGTTCTTCGGTCTGTCCGGCACGGGCAAAACCACGCTGTCGGCTGATGCATCTCGGACGCTCATCGGCGATGACGAGCATGGCTGGAGCGAGAACGGCATCTTCAATTTCGAGGGCGGCTGTTACGCCAAAGTGATCAAATTGTCTGCCGAGCAGGAGCCGGAAATCTTCCAGACGACACGTACCTTCGGTACGATTCTGGAGAATGTGGTTCTGGATGAATCGGCCCGCGCCATCGATCTGGATGATGGTTCGCTGACGGAAAATACCCGCGCGTCGTATCCCATTTCCCAGATCCCGAATGCCTCCGCGACCGGCCAGGGCGGTCAGCCGAAAAATATTGTCTTTTTGACTTGTGACGCTTTCGGGGTGCTGCCGCCGGTAGCGAAACTGTCGCCGGCACAGGCCATGTACCACTTTATTAACGGCTATACCGCGAAAGTGGCAGGCACGGAAAAAGGCGTCACCGAGCCGTCACCCACGTTCAGCCCCTGTTTTGGCGGCCCTTTCCTGCCCTTGCATCCGCGGCAGTACGCACAACTGCTTGGGGAAAACATCGAAACCCACGGCGTGAAAGTCTGGTTCATCAATACCGGATGGACAGGTGGTGCCTACGGTACCGGTCAGCGAATGGCCATTCACCACACCCGCGCGATCGTAAACGCCGCGCTCGATGGAAAGCTGGATGACGTGGCCACCGAAACGGATCCGATTTTCGGGCTCGAGGTGCCGACCGAATGCCCCGGCGTTCCGGCCGATGTGCTGAACCCGCGAAACACCTGGACTGATGCTGATGCCTACGATGCCCAGGCCAGGAAACTGGCCGGACTCTTTCAGGAGAACTTTGCCAAGTACGCTGATGACCTGCCGGACGCCGTGAAGGCCGCCGGACCGCTCGCAGCTTGACCGAATTCGAGCGATGTTATCGCGACCGCTAGGTAACGTAATCGGGCTGTCGGAGCTGCGTTGAGTCAAGAATCTTCGGTATCCCTGGCCGGGCGGCTCTGGGAGCGTGATGCCACGCTCTGGCCGGGCGATGATGGCGTCCGGTCAGCGATTCGCGACCGCCTCGGTTGGCTGGATAGCCCCCGTTGGCTCGCGGACAACCAGACCGCTTTAGCCGATTGGGCCCGGGACATTCGCGCCCGCGGCTTTTCTCAGGCGGTTCTTATTGGGATGGGAGGCTCAAGCCTCGCGGCTGAAGTGCTTGCTGAGGTTTTCGGCCCCGCCGGTGATGGTCTGTCTTTGACCATTCTCGACAACACTCATCCGGATGCCATCACCGAAGCGTTGGGCAACCGGGCGTGGTCGCGGATTCTCTTTGTTTTTTCGTCAAAGTCCGGCTCCACGATCGAGGTGCAGACCTTGTGCACCTGGGTCCTGGATAACCTGGAGGAGCAGGGCGTTGCTGAGCCCGGCGGGCAATGCGTTGCCATCACGGACCCGGGCAGCCCCCTTATGCATCTTGCGGTGCAGCGCCATTTTCTTGATTGCCTTGAGGGCCCACCTGATGTCGGGGGCCGCTTTTCGGCGCTGACCCCTTTTGCGATGGCGCCAGGGGCACTGTTGGGAACGGATCTTGCAGCGATAGCGCACAGCGCCTTGCAGATGGCCGAGCAGTGCAAAGCCGATGAGGTGTCAATTAATCCTGGCCTCGCGCTCGGAAGCTGGCTTGCGGAGCAATCTCTCGCCGGGCGCGACTGTCTGCAGTTATGTATCGATGAACAATACCAGGCGTTTGGCTCGTGGGTTGAGCAATTGATTGCTGAGAGTACCGGCAAGGCAGGCAAAGGTATTTTGCCTTTGAATGATGCCGATGCTTCGGCGCCAAGATCCCGTGTCGCTCGAGTCATCCTCGGCGCCAGCACTAATGAGACTTTCTGGCAGCGCTACCCACAGACGGATGATGACGGGGTCCCGACGCGGCGGATCCCACTTGAGAAAGAGGCAGACCTCGGCGGGGAGTTTTTCCGATGGTGTTTTGCGGTTGCGGTCGCTGGTGCGGTTATGCAGCTCAATCCTTTCGACGAGCCCGACGTCGCCGCGACCAAAGCCGTCACCCGCGAGTTGCTGGACGGAGAGAGTGCGCCTGGTTCCGGGACGCCACTGACCCCGGAAGCTTTTGGCCTGTCGTTGGCTTCTGCCGGGCAGGGAAGTTATCTGGCCATCCTGACCTATCTGCCGGATGAACCGGCGCTCTTTGATGTGTTGGAAGAGTTTGGCCAGGCCGCGCGTAAACACTTTGCCATACCGGTTACGCTGAATCCCGGTCCCCGATATCTTCACTCGACCGGTCAACTGCACAAAGGCGGTAGCCCCCATGGCCTGTTTCTTTTTGTGCGGTCGGTGCCGGAACACGATCTTGATATCCTTGATGAGGATTTCGGGTTTGCGCATCTGAATCATGCCCAAGCCGAGGGTGACCGCGCGGTGCTGACCGATCGGGGGCGATCGGTGTGCAGTATCGAACTGGTTGGGCCAACCATGTCGTGTGTCGCGCAGTTACGCGGCGCCCTTGCGCCGATCCTGTCTGCATGAAAACGCTGCGCGCGATTTCCTTTGACCTCGACGATACGTTGTGGGCGATCTGGCCGGTCATAGACCGGGCAGAGAAGGCCTTGCATGATCACATCTGCAAAACATTTCCCCGTATTGCCCAAGCGCATGATGCGACTGATCTGCGTCTTCAGCGAACTGAGATTTACGAGCAGCGTCCGGATCTGGTCCACGACCTGACTGAGTTGCGCAGACTTTCCTTTGAGTTGTTGCTTGAGCGTCACGGCTATGACCCTGAGGCGTCTCATGATCTCATTGCACGGTTTCTGGATCTTCGGCACGACGTGACGCTGTATCCCGATGTGGTTCCGGCGCTTGCGCGGTTGAGTGACCGGTTTCCCCTGATTGCGCTCTCAAATGGGAACGCGGATGTTTCCCGGCTGGGCATTGGCCAATTTTTTCAAGGACAGATCAGCGCCCGCACGGCGGGAGTCAAGAAACCGGATCCTGCGATTTTTGCGATGGCCTGTGAGCTTCTTTCCGCCGAG
>JAERSQ010000157.1 GCA_016845525.1 Pseudomonadota bacterium | reverse complement strand
TGAACTTGATTTCGCGGTTACACAGCACATCAGGGTTAGGTGTTCTGCCTGCCTCATATTCGCGCAGGAATATGGCGAACACCCGCTCCCAATATTCGTGCGCAAAATTAACCGTCTTGAGGGGGATATCAAGGGCTTCGACCACCTGCTCTGCCATTGCGAGATCTTCCCGAGCGGCGCAGTACTCGGCATCGTCGTCCTCTTCCCAGTTTTTCATGAAGAGGCCTATTACCGCCCAACCCTGTGCCTTGAGTCGTGCAGCAGCAATCGCCGAGTCAACTCCCCCAGAGAGACCCACAACGACTTTCATTTTAGGTGGCGTCATGAGGGCCGACCTCTTTCTGCCAAGTGGAGCGTTAGTCCTGAATGCCGAAGGTCAGGATCCGCAGATCAGTGATATCGAACCAGTCGGTGCTCGGAGAGATATAAGGCAGCATGCCGTTATCCTGAAACCAACTGTCGATCACATAGCGTTCACCAGTCTCGATCTCCTCGATCTGGCCCGCCCAGTGAGCATCAAAACCTGCTTTGCGGTAAGCACGATCCACCACTCGGTGTCGACGCATATGGCCCTGCTCCTGAAAGAGGTTCATGTATTTCGTGATGTTGAGGGACTCATCGATACAGTCGAGTTGACCCGGAAAGTCGGGGTTTTTCTCAAGATTGAGCCCCTTGTCCCGATGGGTAGGGGTGTGGCGCCCAATGACAACCTCCAACCAGCCAACCGCCTGGCGCAATCGCTCTCTTTCCTCGGCGGCGGTGGGCGCTGCCGGGTAAAACCAGCCGATAACGCTGCGCCATTCTTCAGCAGAGAGCACGACCTGTTGCAGGGTCTTGCAACTGAAATCGTAGCAAACATCGATTATCTGAACACGCGCCTTTGCAACCTGGGTAAAGCCCAAAACAGCCGCAAGTCCGGCGGCTACCAATGGCTTAAAAAACAGATTCATACGCTTCTTGAAAGAGCAGTGAGGCACGAGGACGAGAGATTGAATTATAAAACAAAGTATTCGAGCGGCCATGATGTGCGCCGACCGATTAGAGTGTTTTGGGCTTACTCGCCCACGGACTTTTCCAGTTGGCCGGAGAAGTCAGGCGCCATCATTTCCAGAAACTGGCGTGCCGGCGGCGACAGGTACTTGCGTTTTCGCATCACAACACCGTAACTGCGGTTAGGGAAAAAGCGGTCTAGCGGTATCTTCGCAATCTTCTCGTCACCCTTCAGGCAAATCGCCGTCACAATCGCGATCCCCAGACCCATTTCCACATACTTTTTGATGACTTCCCAGCCACCAGCTTCAAGCGTGACGGTGTAGTTGACCTTGTGCTGGCCAAAGATCATTTCTACCCGCCGCCAGGTGGCAAGGTGGCGCGGCGGCAGGATAAGTCCATAAGGACTGATGTCCTCAAGTTTGATATTGGCCGCCCGTTTCCCGGCAAGAGGATGGTCGAGTGGAGTGATCAGCATGGTCTTAAAGTCGAAGATCGGTCGGTAATCGATATCTTCGGGCACTTCAAGCATTGACCCCACAGCAAAGTCGGCCTGATCCGCCCGCAGCATCGCCATACCGTCGCGTCCGGTCACATTGTGGAGCTTCAGGCGGACGCCAGGATAGGCATCAGCGAATTGCTTGATCACCTCTGGCAGAAGATAAAGAATGGTTGATTCCCCAGCCGCGATATCGATTTCTCCGCTGTTGAGATCCCCCAATTCGCTCGCGAAAGATTCCGCGATGCCGTCTATGCCCTGAACGAGAGGTTGGGCCAGTTCCAAAAGCGATTCACCCTGGGCGGTTAGCCGGATCCTGGGCCCGCGTCGCTCGAAGAGCTCGACCCCAAGCTCCCGTTCCAGGGCCTGAATCTGGAGCGATACCGACGGCTGGCTGAGAAACAACTGCTCGGCCGCTCGGGAAATGCTGCCAAGACGCGCCGCATAGCAAAAAGCCCGTAATTGCTTGAGACGGTTCTGTTTGTAGTAGGGCGGTGTGCTCATCTGGCGCGAAAATAAGTCTGAAAAGCCTATAATTTACCCAGATAATACTAAATATTGAAATAATTATATTGATAAATACTTGGTCAGAGAGGAGACTGCAGCCATGGTCAGGCCAGTGGGTGTTGTGCTCTGAATTTAAAAGAAAAAGTCCAAAAGACGAGCGCCTGATACCGAGATTATAAAAGTTTTAAATCACACGAAATGAGCAGAGGTGCATCATGATTGATCAAACTAAAGAGCAGAAAGCTCTGGAGTCAGAGTGGTCCGATAACCCCCGGTGGCGTGGCGTGCAGCGGGACTATTCAGCGGCCGATATCCTGCGCCTTCGCGGTTCTGTGCATATTGAGCACAGCCTTGCCCGCCTGGCTGCCGAGAAACTGTGGCGCCGATTGAATACGGATGATTTTCTGCCAACGCTCGGCGCGTTGACGGGAGGACAGGCGGTACAGCAGGTTAAGGCAGGCGCCAAAGCGATTTACCTGTCAGGCTGGCAGGTGGCTGCGGATGCCAACATCGCTGATGCGATGTATCCGGATCAGTCGCTTTACCCGGTCAATTCGGTACCGGCGGTGGTTCGTCGCATCAATAACGCGTTCAAGCGTGCCGACGAAATCCAGCATGCGTCCGGAAAAGACGACATCGATTACTTTGTACCGATTGTGGCTGATGCGGAAGCCGGTTTTGGAGGCGTCCTGAATGCCTTTGAATTGATGAAGGCCATGATCGAAGCCGGCGCCGGTGGCGTGCACTTTGAAGACCAGCTCGCTTCGGTGAAGAAATGCGGACACATGGGCGGCAAGGTCCTTGTGCCGACGCAGGAAGCCGTACAGAAATTGGCTGCGGGACGTCTCGCGGCAGACGTTTGCGGCGTGCCGACTGTGTTGCTGGCTCGCACCGACGCGAATGCGGCAGCGCTGCTCACCTCTGACGTAGACGAGCGTGATCGTGAGTTCGTCACCGGCGAAAGATCCAGCGAGGGCTTTTATATCACCCGTGCTGGTCTGGATCAGGCTATTGCAAGAGGCCTGGCCTACGCGCCTTACGCCGATCTCATCTGGTGTGAAACGGCTGTGCCGGATCTTGATGAAGCGCGTCAGTTTGCAGAAGCGATTCGAGCCGAGTACCCGGATCAGCTCCTTGCCTACAACTGTTCGCCATCCTTCAACTGGAAAAAGAACCTCGACGATGCCACGATCGCGAAATTCCAGCGCGAACTTGGCGCCATGGGCTACAAGTACCAATTCATCACTCTGGCGGGAATTCATAACATGTGGTATCACATGTTTGATCTGACTCACGAGTATGTCCGTAACGGAATGACGGCTTATGTGGACATGGTCCAGGAGCGTGAATTCGCGGCAGCCGATCGGGGTTATACCTTCGCAAGCCACCAGGCTGAGGTCGGTGCAGGCTACTTTGATGACGTCACCACGGTGATCCAGGGGGGAAGTTCCTCTGTCACCGCCATGAGCGGTTCCACGGAAGAAGAGCAGTTCGCGACCGGCTAAACACCGGATCCCGGAAAACGAGGACCGGCGGTAGGGTAACCTGCCGCCGGTTTTTTTTCGCCACCATATCGGCAAATTTTCCGTGATGTAGTCTTGATAAATACCGGGGTGTGTCCTTATATAATCCTAGGGTAGCCGAGCCAGAATGTGCAGTTAAACCGTCATGAGTGATCGCAGGGAAATTCAGCAAACTTCCGGAACGTCGGTAGAAGAGGCCAAACCGCGTCTTAAGAAACCGCGCATGTTCCGCGTGCTTTTGGTGAACGATGACTATACGCCTATGGAGTTTGTGGTCATGGTGTTGCAGCGCGTCTTCAAGTTGCCTCATGAGCAGGCCGTCCAGGTGATGCTCAAAGTTCATACCGAGGGCGCGGGTGTCTGCGGTGTGTTCACGGCCGAGGTGGCAGAAACCCGGGTGCGGGAGGTTCTGGGTCTCGCGCGCGAGAATGAGCATCCCCTGCAGTGCACGATGGAGCCTGAATAAAAGTGCTATCCACTGAGCTCGAAGCCTCGCTGAACAGTGCAATCCAAAGCGCTCGAGATGCCCGCCACCAGTACATCACGGTAGAGCATCTGCTGACGGCTTTGCTTGACAACCCGCCGGCGGTGAAAGCCATTAAAGCCTGCGGCGCACAAGTGTCAGGGCTGCGGGAGAAATTGCAGGCATTTCTAGAGCAGCATGTGCCTATGCTCGAAGAAGAAGAACAGACAGACCCCCAGCCGGCGGTCGGGTTCCAGCGGGTGATTCAGCGTGCGATTTTGCACGTGCAAAGTTCGGGCAAGCGTGAGGTGACCGGCACCAACGTACTCATTGCGATTTTTGCCGAGAAGGATTCCCACGCGGTTTATTTCCTGGGTGAGCAAGGTGTCTCGCGGTTTGACATCGTTAACTACGTATCGCACGGCATTAGTGGGGATGAAAAGCCGCGGGAACTGCCGTCTCCGGATGAAGC